>NZ_BDUF01000008.1 GCF_002335525.1 Effusibacillus lacus | reverse complement strand
GTTTAAGGGCTTCTGACCCGTGACACCCCCATCATACCGAGGCGTTTCCTGTTTTGGCAAAGGTGAAATCTTAACACCTACAGGAATGTTTATTTTCGAAACGAGCCCAGTCCGAAAATCGGGCCAAGTCCGCAAGTTAGGCCCAGTTCCGTACAAACCATTAATGAGCAATACGAGGAGGATTACAATGAAATCTTACGAAATCCGGGAGAAGTTTTTACGTTTCTTCGAATCCAAAGGGCATGACATCGTGCCAAGCGCCAGCCTGGTGCCTTATAACGACCCGTCCCTGTTGTGGATCAATGCGGGGATGGCTCCGCTTAAGAAGTATTTTGACGGCAGCGAGGTTCCCAAGAATCCGCGCATGACCAACTCGCAAAAGTGCATCCGGACCAATGATATCGAAAATGTGGGAAAGACAGCCCGCCACCATACCTTCTTCGAAATGCTCGGAAACTTTTCGATTGGTGATTACTTCAAACGGGAAGCGATTCATTGGGCGTGGGAATTCCTCACCTCCAAAGAGTGGATTGGTTTTGACAAGGATCGTCTGTACGTGACCGTTCATCATGAAGATGACGAAGCTTTCAAGGTCTGGAATGAGGAAATCGGTATCCCTGCCGAGAAGATTGCCCGAACGGAAAGCGACAACTTCTGGGACATCGGGGAAGGTCCCTGCGGACCGTGTTCCGAAATCTTCTATGATCGCAACCCGGAAAGAGGACAGCCGGAAGATTTCCATCCGGATCTTGATGGAGGCAACCGATTCCTTGAAGTCTGGAATCTGGTGTTTTCCCAGTTCAATCACAATCCGGACGGGACCTACACCGAACTGCCGAAAAAGAACATCGATACCGGCGCCGGATTGGAGCGCTTCTGCTCATTGCTGCAAAACGGCGAAACCAACTTTGATACCGACCTGTTCCTGCCGATCATTGAGGAGACAAGCCGCATTTCCGGAAAACCCTACCGTGAGAAGGAAGAATGGGATGTTGCATTCAAGGTGATTGCCGACCATGTACGAACCGTAACCTTCTCCGTTGGCGATGGAGCGCTCCCGTCAAACGAAGGCCGCGGGTATGTAATTCGCCGTCTGCTGCGCCGGGCAGTCCGTTACGGAAAGGTACTGGGCATTGAGAAGCCGTTCCTGTTCCGGTTGGTTAAGGTAGTAGGCGATATCATGGGCATGTACTACTCGGAAGTAGTGCAGAAACGCGAATTCATTGAGCGTGTAATCAAGGCGGAGGAAGAGCGCTTCTCCGAAACCCTGCAGGAAGGGGAAAATCTGCTTGCAGAAGTGATCGCCCGGGTCAAGGCTGACGGGAAAACCGTTATTCCCGGGGAAGACGTGTTCCGACTGTACGATACTTACGGATTCCCAATCGACCTTACAGAGGACATCGCTTACGAGAACCACCTGACCATTGACCGGGAAGGATTTGAAAAAGCGCTTCAGGAACAGCGGGAACGGGCCCGGGCCGCACGCAAGGACATATCCTCGATGCAGGTGCAAAACACCGTATTCGAAGAACTGGGCGAACTGGCATCCACGTTTGTCGGCTATACGGAAACGGCATCGTCCGGAATCGTACTGGCAATTATTAAAGATGGGGAGATTGCAAAATCGGCCCACGAAGGGGACGTAGTCGAAGTGGTTCTCGACCACACCCCGTTCTATGCCGAGTCGGGCGGCCAGGTAGCAGACAAGGGGATTATCTCAGTCGGTGAAAAGGCACAGCTGCAGGTAATGGATGTACAGAAGGCTCCGAACGGCTACCATTTGCATAAGGTTAAAGTGATTTCGGGTGAAGTGAACGTGATGGATACGGTGGAAGCATCGATTGACACGGACAAGCGAGCCGACATCATCAAGAACCATACGGGCACGCACCTGTTGCACAAGGCATTGCGGGAAGTACTGGGTGAGCATGTGGCGCAAGCGGGATCTTTGGTAGAGTCGGACCGCCTGCGGTTTGACTTCTCCCACCTGAGCGCCATGACACCGGAAGAGATTGCTCAGGTCGAGCAGAAAGTCAATGAACAGATCTGGGCCAATACGCCGGTTGAAATCCGTGAGATGCCGATTGACGAGGCGAAGAAAATGGGAGCCATGGCCTTGTTTGGCGAAAAATACGGAGATGTGGTGCGTGTGGTTAAAGCTGGCGATTATTCGGTCGAGCTGTGTGGCGGCTGCCATGTGGCCCGTACCGGGGAGATCGGCATCTTTAAAATCGTTTCCGAATCGTCCATCGGCGCAGGCATTCGCAGGGTGGAAGCTGTGACCGGACGCGGAGCTTACGAGTATATGCAGCAGCAAACCAGGCTGCTGGAAGAAGTGGCCGGAAAGCTGAAATCCAGCGTCAATGACATTCCGTTCCGGATAGACGTACTGCAGTCCAATGTCAAAGAACTCTCGAAGGAGATTGAATCTCTCAAAGGAAAGCTCGCTTCTTATGAAGTGAAGGCATTGGTCGACAAGGTGCAGCAGATGGAAGGCATTCCCTACATTGCGGCAGAACTGTCCGGCCTTGACATGGACGGACTGCGCAATGTAGCGGAAGATCTGCGAAACCGGATCGGTTCGGGAGTCGTGGTCGTTGGCGGAACCAATGAAGGCAAAGTGAATTTTGTGGCCGCCGTTACGAAAGATCTTGTGGCAAAAGGGCTGCAAGCAGGCAAGATTGTCAAGGAAGTGGCCGCCATTACCGGTGGCGGCGGTGGGGGGCGACCGGAACTCGCCCAGGCGGGCGGACGTGATGCATCCAAGGTGCCGGGTGCCATCTCGCAAGTACCCGAAATTTTAAAGAAACAACTGGCAAGTGTATAAGCCAAGCAGAATGAAAGCCGTTTCCCGTGAGACCGCACCGGCAGGGTGTCTCTACGGGAAACGGCTTTTTAGAAATCAAACCCTGCCCGGCGGCGTTTGCGGTGAGCGGCCCGCTTCTTCGCCAGTTCAAACTGGTATTTCTCTTCCTCTGTTTCCGGAAGAATGGGGGGAACTTCCGTAGGACGCCCGTTCTCATCTATGGCGACAAAAGTCAGGAAAGAGACGCCCGTAACCCGCCGCTCGCCTCGCTCGACATTCTCTCCTTCAATGGTGACCATCACTTCCATGGAAGTGCGTCCCGTCCACGTGACGGAAGCCCGCAGGATAATGATCTCGCCCAGCCGGATCGGAGCCAGGAAATCCAGACTGTCAAAAGAAGCGGTGACCACGCTTTTGCCGCAGTGTCGGGTGGCTGCGATAGCCGCAATACGGTCCACATAGGACATGACTTCACCGCCGAAGATGGTTCCATGGTTATTGGTCTGGGCGGGCAGGATAATATCGTTCATTTCCGTTCGGGACTCGGAAGGTGGTTTTGGTTTCATCAGCATGCTGCCACTCCTTTTCGCTGTAATCGTAATCAGTCTACACCATTCGGGACCAGATACCAATTATGTGAAAAATTTTGATTTTTCCATCTGTATCCATGTCTTTCTGCGGACGGATAGGGTATGATGGATGAAGTCGAGAGAGAAACAGAACTTGGAAGGAGCCTGCAAAAGCCATATGATTCTATTGTCAGACGCCAACCCGCGCCTGGAAGCCCGATTGCGGGAACTGCTTGTCCGCCACCGCGAACAGGCCCGCAATATCGACTGGAGCTATCACGAATATATTCCTTGGGAACAAGGCCGCAGTTTCAAAACAGAACCCTGGGCAAAGGAACAGAGAAAGATTCCTGATGAGATCTACGTTGCCATTGAGACCGCAATGCTGACCGAGGTGAACCTGCCGTGGTTTACCAGCGGTTTGAAGACCACCTTCAAGGGATCTTTTCAGCCGCTTCAGGATTTTGTTCACACTTGGACGGCGGAGGAAGACCAGCACAGCACTTTGCTGGAAACATACCTGATTGTCACACGCAACGGGAATCCGGCGGATTTGCACAGGATTCGCAAACAAGTGGTGGAACAGGGCTGGGAACCGGACTACGAGACGCCGATAGAAACCATGATTTATACCACCATCCAGGAGCTGGCCACGATGGTGTTTTACATGAACGTGGCAAAAGCGGCCCAGCCGCATGATCCGGAACTGTCCGCCTTATTGCGCCGACTCGCGAAAGATGAGACACTTCATTACACGTTCTACCGGGATGCGGTGAAGGTTCATCTGGAGCTGGAACCCAATTATGTAAGCCTGGTGGCTGCCGTAATCAAGGATTTCAGGATGCCGGGAGCCGTTATGCCCGATTTTGAAGAACGGGAACGCATTATCGCCAAGCATGCCAACTACAGCCCCGTGCACTACTTCAACCAGGTGATTGATATCCTGATCGACTACTGGGGCATTCGCGACTTGCGTCCGTCACTTTCGGAGGCAGAGACACAGCGGCTTGCGCTGCTTGCCTATTATGACCGCATGAAACGCATTGTGGACAGGATCAAAGCCCGCGCTTAGATACAAGGATCACCGCTCCCATACGACAGACTGAAACATTCTCCCCTGTGTTAGTGGTTGTTTGCCGCTTCGCAGGGGATTTTCTTCTCTTTTTTCAAGTGATTCGTTACAATGGAAGAGGAATTGAAAGGGTGGAGATATGCGAACCATCACTTACCGCCTTGGCGCTTTTTACTTCTTGTTGTTTTTTGGGTTTGGCGCGCACCTTCCCTTGCTGTCACTGTATCTGAAGGACTTTGGTCTGACAGGGATGCAGATTGGGACCTTGCTCGCTGCAGGCCCGATTGTGTCGATTCTGGTGCAGCCCTTTTGGGGGATGGTAAGCGACCGGTTTCAGGCGCAGAAAAAAATCCTGGTTCTGACACTGACGCTGGCAGCAGTATCCGGACTTCTGTTTACCGTAGCAGACACTTTTAGAGCATTTCTGATTTTGTATGTGTTTCTGGTTTTGTTTCAAAGTGCGATTGTGCCGATCATTGACGCGGTGACACTATCCCATGTGCAGAAAGTCAAAGGGGATTACGGAAGCGTGCGGCTTTACGGAGCCCTCGGTTTTGCGATTGCAGTGTGGGTTGCGGGACATTTGTCGGAAGCAGTCGGACTGCAGTCAATTTTCTACCTGTACGGGGGAGCTTTCCTAATATGTGTCGGAATAGCGATTACACTTCCCCACCAGGGATTGCCCTTGTCCACAAGCATCTGGTCGGGGTTGGGCAAGCTTTTGCGAATCCCCCAATACATTGTGTTCCTGGTTGCCGCTTTCTTGATTTTCGGACCGATCAATGCGAATAATTCCTATTTTTCACTGTTTTATACGGCAATCGGCGGTGCGGTGGCCGGAGTTGGCACGGCATTTCTCTTGTTTGCGGGATCGGAAGCCCCCATTATGAGGGTAGCCGGGAGGTTTGCCAAGCGCTACGGAATGCTTTCCTTGATCGTCCTGTCCGGAACCGTGTCGGCTATTCGCTGGTATTATTACGCATCGCAGCCTTCTCCCCGAATGGTCATTGCACTTTTTTTGCTGCAAGGGATTTCAGTCGGACTGTTTTTGCCCATTGCTGCAAGTTATATCAGAGAGAATACGCCCATTGAGGTACAGGTTACAGCGCAGGCTATATATGCCGCATTTGCCAACGGACTCGGAACAATGGTGGCCAGCTATGCTGCCGGGTGGCTGTTGGATCATTTTGGGATCTTCTCAACATACCGTTATTTCGCCTTTTCGTCCTTGATTGGCGCCATCTTGTTGGTGCTGCTGGCAGTCCGCCAGAAAAATGTCAGCATAAAACGGAACTTTCATAAAATCTGAACGTATTGATTATGGGGGGAAACGAATGGATGGGATTCTCATAATCGGGCACGGTTCCACAATGGAGAATGCCAGTGCGGGCTTGTATCAATTGGCGGAGGAAATCCGCCACCGCATAGACATTGAAGTGATAGAAGTGGCATTCCTCGACACGACACCGCCTGACATTCCCACCGGGGTGCTGACCTGTGTGAAAAAAGGGGTAACCCGCTTATTGGCAGTTCCCTATTTCTTGTCGGATGGGTACCTGGTAAGAAAGGCAGAGCGCATAGTCGAAGAGGAAGTTGCCAACTATCGAGGCATGACGATGCGGTTCGGACAGCCGATAGGGCCCGACCCGCGCATTGTGGAAGTTCTCAAAGATCGGATTCATGAGGCCTTGTCAAAGGAGGAGTAGGAAAATGAAAAAGATACTCGGCTTGTTGGTTCTCTCGTTTGCCCTGGCAGGCTGCACGGGAATCAATGCGGTGGATCAGAAAATAAACCAGGTCAAGGAAGCGGCCGAATCGGAAGTAAGAGGCAAACTGCAGGTGGCCATCCAGCAGCAGGTGGACATACTTAAGGCGAACAACCCGCAATTTGCGGCATTGCTTGCTCAAAAAGACAAATTGAATATGAATTGGGACGCATTGAAAAACACCGAATTGGCCCAGCATTCCTTTTTCTCAGCGTTTGGGTACGAGTATCTGGCGAGAGTTCGCGGTGACGGAACGGTGCAGGTAGTCCAGCGCAACGCCAACACCGGGGAAGAGAAAGTGTTCAAAGAATATAAGATGTCCATTGACGGAAACGGGCAGGTACAATTGCAGTAATGAGAGTAAGCGCCCTCGCTGAGGGTGTTTTGTTTGGTTTCTTGTTTCTGTGTGAATAATTGTCTATAATGAGTTTTCGGAAAATGAAAGGTGGAAACAGACATGGCTGATGTTACATTCAATAAACTGGCTGTTCGAAAAATGCAGGAAGCCCTCGACGGACCCAATGGGGAAGGCAAGATGGTACGGGTAATGGTGGATCATGTGCACGGCGATCATGCGCATTACGGATTGGTGTTGTCCACCCGAACCGGGCATGATGAAGTTGTGGATGTCGGAGGACTTGAAGTGCTTGTGGACAAGCGGCAAATGGATTGGCTTGACGGGGTGGAGGTCAAATACCTGTTATATCCGCAGGAAGGCTGGAAAATCACGAATCCTAAAAGGAATAACCACGGCGATCACTAAGCTGGTTGAATTTTGGAAAAGAGCGGTATATCATAGAATTGATATCGAAAATTGGCGGTATTTGTCGAAGTTGTTACATTTGGTTAGTCTTTTTTAACATTTTGTTAATTTTCGAAGATTTCGAGAAAAATACTTGAATTTTTTTCTTTTTTGGAATACTTTATATATGGTGTACAGAACTTAATAAATAGGAAAAGCAGGTGACTGAATTGCCTCTTTTGGAAAAAATCCAGGAATTTAATCGACTGTTGCAAAAATCGGCTTTGCAAGGTGTGGACTTTAAAGAACTGGCCAAGATGCTCAGTGATATGATTAAGGCAAACGTCTACATCGTAGAGAAAAATGGCAACATCCTCGGTTACGGGGTGGCTGAATACGAATTGACCCTGGAATGGAACCAGATTATGAATGTAGAAAAACGGTTTCCGGGGAATTTCAATGAAAGCTTGTTGAAAATTGACGAAACTGTCAAGAACATTGAAGATAAAGAGCCCTTTTATGTATTCTCCAAGGAAGAGAATGAAGTGTTCAAGAAAAAGAACCTCACGATCGTTCCGATCCGTGCAGGCGGACAACGTCTTGGCACATTGCTGCTTGCGCGCTTGCACAAACAATTCACCAACGACGATCTGATTTTGGCCGAATACGGCGCAACAGTTGTCGGAATCGAAATCATGCGGGCTCAACAGGAAGAAGTGCAGCTGCAGGCAAGAAACCGCACGGTGGTTTCAATGGCACTGGAGTCCCTGTCCTTCTCTGAACAGGAAGCGATTCATCATATCTTCCAGGAGCTTGAAGGAAACGAAGGGCTGCTGGTTGCCAGCAAAGTGGCCGACCGGGTTGGCATTACCCGTTCGGTTATTGTGAATGCCATCCGCAAACTGGAATCGGCGGGGGTCATTGAATCCCGTTCGCTCGGCATGAAAGGGACATACATCAAAGTTCTGAATCCCTTGTTCCTGGAACAGTTGGAGAAACTTCATACCCGCTAATAAAGTTTGTCCTGCGTGTCCCCGGTGGCGGGCCGGAAAGACTTACTTACCCGATGGAAGGAAAGCCGTTCGTTGGAGCCTGTGTCTGGAGGCTGGCGGACGGCTTTGTTTACTGGTATGATACGAAGTGACAATTTACCCGTAGGAAAAGACCATTCAGCGACATAAGGAAAGGTGATGGAACGGTGTCAATCACAGCGGCGGAATCACAAATTCGTGATCTGAAACTGGCCCCCCAGGGAAAGCTGAAAATTGATTGGGTGGCTGCCCACATGCCCCTGCTGAACAGCATCAAAGACCAGTTTGAGAAGGATAAACCCTTTCGAGGCAAGAAGGTTACCATATGTCTCCATCTGGAGGCCAAGACAGCTTACCTGGCGAAGGTAGTTCACGCGGGAGGTGCGGAAGTGGCGGTGGTGGCTTCCAATCCTTTGTCTACGCAGGATGACGTGGTTGCGGCTCTGGTAGATGGCGGGATCTACGGATATGCATGGTACGGAGCCAGCATGGAGGAATACAAGAAGCACATCAACATGGCGCTTGACTTCCGACCGGATGCCATCATTGACGATGGGGGCGATCTGGTAGCCACTCTGCACAGTGAGCGGTTGGACCAGACCAAATCTATACTTGGCGGTTGCGAGGAGACGACAACAGGGATCCTCCGGCTGCGGTCCATGGAGAAGGAAGGCAAGCTGCAGTTTCCAATGATGGCTGTAAACGATGCGTACTGCAAATATCTTTTTGACAACCGGTACGGAACAGGTCAGTCCGTTTGGGATGGAATCATGCGGACTACCAACCTGGTGGTATCCGGCAAGACGGCGGTAGTTGTCGGATATGGCTGGTGCGGCAAAGGTGTTGCCATGCGTGCCAAGGGGCTGGGAGCGAAGGTTGTCGTAACGGAGATCGACCCGATCAAAGCGGTGGAAGCGGTCATGGATGGATTTGAAGTGATGCCGCTGATTGACGCTGCCCGAGTGGGGGATTTCTTTATCACCGTTACGGGAAACAAGGATGTGATTACCGCCGAACATTTCTATGTAATGAAGGATGGGGCCGTACTTTGCAATGCCGGTCATTTTGACGTGGAGATCAACAAGAACGACCTGCACGGCATGGCAAAAACAGTGCGAACGGTTCGCAACAACATTGAAGAGTTTGCATTCGCCGACGGACGCAAAGTCTATCTGCTGGCAGAAGGCCGGTTGGTCAACCTGGCTGCAGGAGACGGCCACCCGGCAGAAGTGATGGATATGACATTCGCCCTGCAGGCGCTCGCGCTTCGTCATGTGGTTGAGAACCGGGCTGAACTTCAACCCAGGGTCTACTCGGTGCCGGATCATCTCGATGAGTATGTGGCAAAGCTTCGCCTGAAGACCTGGGGTATCGGGATTGATGAACTGACGGAAGAGCAGAAGCGCTATCTGGACAGCTGGGCGGAATAGCCCGAGCGGAGAACCTTGCCGGATGTCGTGTGCATAGGATGATAACCAAAGGGCCTTCGCTTGCATGGAAGAATCTGGAGTATTGGAGGTAGGGTCCTATGCGCAAAAGAATCGGAGTTACCGCTTCCGTCTTGACGTTGCGTTCGGGTGTTGAAGGGATCTTTGCGGGCGATGATTACACGTCAGCCATTCTGCAAGCGGGCGCTATGCCTGTGGTGCTGCCGATGATGACCGAAGAGGATGAGATCCAGACGTTGGCCGATCAGTTGGACGGTCTGCTCCTGACGGGAGGGGTGGATTTGGACCCTTCCTACTTCGGGGAGGAACCGATCCCCCAACTGGGGGAAGTTTCACCTGTGAGGGACGAGATGGAGTGGAAACTGACCAGAGCCTTCCTGCAGCTTGACAAGCCGATCTTTGCCATCTGCCGGGGTATGCAGGTACTGAATGTGGCGGCTGGTGGAAGTTTGTATCAGGACTTGGCGGTACAGAAAAGAAAAGTCCTTCAGCATATGCAAAAATCGCCCCGCTGGCATGCGTCCCATGAGGTGATGATTGAAGAGGGGACGAAGTTGGCCTCCATCTTCCGGAAGAAACAGATCCGGGTGAACAGCTTTCATCATCAATCGATCAAGGATGCAGCACCGGGATTTGTCGTATCGGGAACCGCACCGGACGGTGTAATAGAAGCGGTTGAAAGTCCTGCTCATCGGTATGTGGTGGGTGTTCAGTGGCACCCGGAGAATATGTGGCGCCGGCACCCGATTTTTTATCAATTATTTAAGACATTTGTGGATCATTGTTAGGTTGGAGTGAATTCGTTGGATTGGATGGAGCGTGTCACCGGCGGCCAATTTGAGGTCGGCTTGTTGCTGTTTATCTTTGTTATGATCGCCGTGACTAACTTTATAGACACAACCGCGTATGCGGCCAGATTGGCGGGGGTCAGGACGAAACAGCTGGCGGTTGCCAACTCGCTGTTTGCCATGCTGACATTCGGTTCCCGAATGACCACTTTTCTTTATCTGCCGCTGATAGCGGGAATTGTGGAAACGGCTGCCAAACAGGGGACAGATCCGTTCTTTGCGCTGGAATTCGTATTGTTGGGTGCAGCTGTTGGAACAGCGGCCGCCATCCTGCTGTTACCTGCAACCGACAGGTTTTATGAGCTTGGGATCCAGCAAATGGAGAAGCACGAAACTTCCATGCGGGTTTTTAAATCCCTCTTTTTCAGCAAACAGGGCTTGAAAGAATTGGCCGGTTGCTGGAGAGCGCCGAAATGGAGCATGTGGAAGGGAATAGGCTGGGAAGGCGTGCCGAAGGATATGATCATCTTGAACGCCGTACTGTACGGGTTGTTTACGGTAGGTTCCATTGCGGCTTACTATGCGGGCGCGTTCGAACCGGACATCCGGCTGTTGGGAAGCAGTTTGTCGGGGGCAATCAACGCGGTGGCCGCTTTTCTCCTGCTGTTCCTGGTCGACCCTCGTGGAGCCCTGATTATGGATCAAGGAATTCATCGCAAACTGGACATGGGAGTGGTCAGATCATCCATGGTTCTGTTGGCGGTGAGCCGACTTGCCGGAACGATTCTTTCCCTGTTGGTTCTTTATCCAGGGGGGATGTTTGTCGCGTTTTTGGCCAAGCTGATCGATCGGTTTATTGGATAGGGGCTGTCCCTGACAGGATTATGGCACAGCTCCTTTCAGGCCAGGGTCCCGATTTTATTCAGAACTTGATCCAGCAGTTCCTCCGGTGTTTCTGCGGAGAGGATCTCCTTTTCGTCGATTAACACAAACGGTCTTTTGTAACATTCGGAGCAGTTGCCAAGACACGCCCAGCGGTTTTGTGTCAATTGGGGGAATTCTTCCTTAATCTTGTCATACACCAGGTGGGTACCGTTGTTTTGCAGATTGCCCAGACAGTATTCCAGCTTCTTGATTGCCACGAAAGTACCTCCCGAAATCCGTCCATTCAGTTTCTTTTCCACCACCAAAACCCTGCCATGATGATGAGAAGAACCAGAGCAAGCAGGAGCTGGTTGATTCTTTCCAGGATCTGATCCCAATGCTCTCCGAACCAGACACCGATCCAGAGCCATGCGGCACACCACATGGCAAACCCCAACAAGGACATCAGCAGAAAAGTGGGCCAACTCATTCGTCCGATGCCGGCAAAGTAACTGGACAAAGTTCGCACTCCGGGCAGAAACCGTCCAAAAACCAAAATCCAGACTCCGTACCGCATGGACAAAAGTTCCGTTTCCCGAACATGTTTCGGCCTGAGCAGAAGGAACCGGCCAAATCGTTGAAGAAAGCCGACACCGTAAGTGCGGCCCACAAAAAAGGCGGCGATGGATCCCAGCCAACAACCCGCCGCACACCAAGCAACAGCTTGTACATAGGAAAAATGACCGGCTGATATCATATACCCATAGAATGCCATGACGGCGTCTCCGGGAAAAGGAACTCCCAGCCCTTCCAGCAAGAGGTCGGCTCCCATACCCTGATACCCCGCATTATGCACCCAGATGAGGAATTGATGCCAAAGGGATTCGAACATGACAACCCCTCCTTTGGATTGTACCATATCAGTACAAGGTACATCATGTCCCTTGAAACTATGCCAACAATTATTGATTTAATTCATGTATGGGGTTCGGATTAAGTAGAGAAGCGCAAAGAAAGGAGCCCCCGGAATCATCCGGGGGCCAATTGCCTGGTCGATAGGAAAATAAATATTTTGTCCTATCGACATAAGGGCATTTTCTTTGCGTGTATCAATATTGTTCCGTGCGGACAGGGTTCGTAAGCGGCAATTTCAGGAAGCTGGAGAGATGCTGTGCATCTTCCATACTCAGGTTGAAGAACTTCGCCAGATACTCAATGTTTTCAATGTCGTCGCCGTCCAAGAGAGCGCTTCGATTGGATTGAAGGCACGTGACGATGGTCTTTCCGAAGAAATGTTCAGAATTCGTCAGCGTGAAGTCGAACCGCTTCCCTCCGGTGATGAAACCGATGTGGCGTGTACGAGTGGTCTCCACTTCATCAAACAAAATTTCATCCATTCGAGTCGCCTCCTTTGTCGGTATTCAAGCCGTGCGCAGTACCATGCGGCTTGGTATATATCCATAATAACCTATATGGCCGAAAAAATAAAGATCCATTTTGTAAATGTTCCGTGAAGTTATTTGTCGACCTATGTCGTTGGGACAGGTTGTGGTCTATATTAATTTTAGTCCATGCATGAATGTTCGTTTGTGTGTGCATCAGATGGTACAATGATAAGGATGCATGGAGGTGTTGTTATGGCCATTATAGTACCCGATTTTGCCCAAATAATTTCGCAAGAGCTGAAAATCCGGAAAGGCCAGGCGGAAGCGGCCATCAAGCTGCTGGATGAAGGGAACACGATTCCGTTCATCGCACGTTACCGGAAAGAAATGACGGGCGAGCTGGATGAGAACCGGCTCCGATTGATCCAGGAAAAGCTGGAGACGCTTCGCAACCTTCATTCCCGCCGGGAAGAAGTGTTTCGCCTCATCACCGAACAGGAAAAGATGTCTCCTGAGCTGGAGGCTGCCATTCAACAGGCCAGGAACATAACGGAACTTGAAGATATTTACCGCCCGTACCGCCCAAAGCGGAAGACCCGCGCATCGGTTGCGAGGGAGAAAGGTCTTGAACCGTTGGCCGAGTGGCTGCAGACTGAAGGGACAGGAAATGTTCTGGCAGAGGCGGCCAAGTACATATCGGAGGAAAAAGGCGTTTCCACAGCAGAGGAAGCCCTTCAGGGAGCGCTTGACATATTTGCGGAAGAGGTGGCCGACAACGCGGAAAGCCGGAAGCTGGTGCGGGAACTGACCCTGAAGCTGGGAACCATCGTCAGCCGGGCGGCAGATTCTTCCGTTGAGTCTGTCTACGAGGCTTATTACGAATATGAGGAGCCTTTGGGGAAAATCCCTCCTCATCGAATTCTCGCCATGAACCGGGGTGAACGGGAAGAAATCCTGAAAGTGTCGATTAAAGTTCCGGTGGATGAGATCATTGACCGGCTGAAAAATCGGGCACTGCCCAGAACTGGCGAAGGAATGAACAACCGGATGACCGTGACAGATGCGACTCCCTATTTGACAGAAGCCATCCAGGACGCCTATAAACGTCTGATTGCCCCTGCTGTGGAGCGGGAAGTACGTGCAATCCTCACCGAAAAAGCGGAGGAGCAGGCGATCGTCGTATTTTCGGGGAATCTGCGTCAGCTTCTGTTGCAACCGCCTGTTCGCGGGAAAGTCGTCATGGGTGTCGACCCGGCCTACCGCACCGGCTGCAAAATCGCTGTTGTGGATGAAACGGGAAAAGTGCTCGATATTGCCGTTACCTATCCGACACCCCCGCAAAACAAAGTGGAAGAAGCAAGAAAGATTGTTGCGGGACTGATTGCCAAGCATGGAGTTGACGTGATAGCCATTGGGAACGGCACTGCCTCCCGCGAAACGGAGCAGTTTGTGGCAGATCTGATCAAACAACTGCCGCAAGAGATTGTGTATGTAATTGTATCGGAGGCGGGCGCCAGCGTGTATTCCGCTTCCAAGCTGGCGGGTGAAGAGTTCCCGAACCTGGACGTGGCGGAAAGAAGTGCGATTTCCATAGCCCGTCGCCTGCAGGACCCGTTGGCGGAGCTGGTCAAGATTGATCCCAAATCGGTAGGCGTCGGACAGTACCAGCACGACGTGTCGCAGAAGCGTCTGGAAGAACAATTGTCCTTTGTGGTGGAATCGGCGGTCAACTCGGTTGGAGTGGAATTGAACACTGCGTCTGCGTCGCTCCTTTCCTACGTGTCCGGGCTATCCGCAGCTGTGGCGAAGAACCTGGTCGCTTTCAGGGAAGAGAACGGGAAGTTCAGGAATCGGGAGCAAATCAAGAAAGTGCCGAAGTTGGGGCCCAAGTCGTTTCAACAATCTGTAGGATTTCTTCGGATTGTGGACGGCGATAACCCGTTGGACAACACACCTATCCACCCGGAATCCTATGATGCAACCAAATCCTTGTTGGAACGAATGGGCTTTCGTCTGGAAGCAGTCAGTGATCCCAAGCAACGGGAAGCGTTGAAGGAAGCCCTCCAATCGTTGAATATGGAGAAGACAGCGGAGGAACTTGGTATTGGGATTCCTACACTTCGCGATATTGTGGATGCATTGTTGAAGCCGGGACGTGACCCGCGGGAAGAACTCCCGCCGCCGGTATTCCGAACGGATGTATTAAAGATTGAGGATTTGGTAATAGGCATGATTCTCAAAGGCACGGTTCGAAACGTTGTGGACTTCGGGGCGTTCGTTGATATTGGTCTGAAGAATGACGGGCTGGTGCATATCTCGGAACTTGCCGACCGTTATGTCCGCCACCCGATGGATGTGGTAGCAGTGGGTGATGTGGTAGAAGTCAGAGTAAAGAATGTGGACCTGAACAAGGGACGTGTGAGCCTCTCAATGAAAGGAATCAAACAGATACACCATATAAGTTGAGACAATTTGTTGTAAAAATAAGACTGATTGTCAGCCTTATTTTTGACTTTTTGATTGCCGCTTCCAGAATAGGGCTGATTTTCAGACTTATTCTGGGGATTCTCGGGGTGCACAAGCAAGAAATAGCATATAGGACTGAAAAGCAGTCCTATTTCAGGAAGTACCTTTGAATCGACAAAAACAAGCCTGGAATACAGTGCTATTTTTTCTTACCTTTGCAGATGCTTTGAAGATAGGTTCCAAACGGAAACGGGAGCAGACTGTCGTTTAAGACAACTACAGAGATTCCCCAAGTATTGAAGGGATTTTAGTTGCCGGAAACAATGTTTCTGTAGACCCACTCAAGTTTTGTTTTGTAACATGGTTATATTGACAACTCATGGGGGTTTACAGTTTGGAACGTTACGATCAAATCCGGATGGGCGAGAGGGGTGCCTGGGTCAGCATCACCGCCTATATTGCCTTGTCTGTTGTGAAAATTATCACTGGCGGCATTACCCAGTCACAGGCGTTGATAGCAGATGGCGCCAATAACATCACGGATATGTTTGCTTCCGTTGCTGTACTGATCGGCCTAAAATTGTCGCGGAAGCCGCCGGATGAAAATCACCCTTACGGGCATTTCCGGGCGGAAACGGTAGCCTCCCTGATTGCCTCTTTCATCATGCTGGCGGTTGGTATGCAGGTGGTGATCCAAGCGTTCCGTTCTGTCATGCAGGGGGTAACCGTCACGCCGGATATCACTGCCGGGTGGATATCCTTGGTCTGTGCGGCTGTGATGTTGGCCGTGTACAGTTTCAATTCAAAACTGGCCCGAAGAATTAACAGTCAAGCGGTTATGGCCGCTGCGAAAGATAATCTTTCCGATGCTTTGGTCAGTGTCGGAGCGGCTGTCGGCATTTTTGGCTCCCGATTGGGCCTGATGTGGCTGGATCCTTTGGCTGCCATCATTGTCGGGCTCCTGATCTGCAGAACGGGGTGGGGCATCTTCCGGGAGGCGTCTCACAACCTGACGGATGGGTTTGACAAAGACCAACTGGACAAGTTGCAGGATACAATTCAATCGATTCCCGGTGTGGATGAGGTGAAAGACATTAAAGCGAGAACCCATGGCAGCCATGTTCTCGTCGATGTGGTGATTCTTGTTGACCCTGATCTGAACGTAGTGGAAAGCCACGAAATCACGGAAGAAATCGAAGAATTAATGTGGAGAAAACACAAGATCCGGGATGTGCACGTCCATATTGAACCTGTGGAGAACATCAAATGCAGCAGTTGACGAACGACCCCTGTGGGGTCTTTTTTTTCGTACTCCCGCATAAGTTGCCCCAAGTTTTGCGGGAGGGGTATAATGGAAACGCTTAATGAATGTGGAGCGGGGGGACAACTTCGTATGCGCCTGCGCGATATTGGGGAGTTTGGATTAATAGACCTGTTGCGATCCAAATTAAATCCAGCCGATCATACAGTGGTTGTCGGGATCGGGGATGATGCGGCTGTATTGGCTTATAACGCCGGGGCGCATGTCTTGTTGACCACTGACATGCTGGTTGAAGGTGTGCATTTTCGCCAGGACATTATTGATTTTTGTTCCCTCGGCTGGAAGTCTGTCGCGGCTTCCTTGTCTGATATCGCCGCCATGGGAGGGACTCCCCGGCATGCGGTAGTGTCTTTGGCCATCCCGCCGGATGCCAAGGTTGACAGCCTGGAGCGGCTGTATGATGGGATGGCGCAGATTTGTGCGGAATTTGAAACCCATGTGATTGGCGGCGACATCGTAAAGACCTCGGGACCGCTCGTCATTTCCGTCAGTCTGACTGGGGAAGTGGCAAAGGGGAAAGCACTGCTTCGTTCGGGGGCAAGACCGGGGGATCTTGTGTTTGTAACAGGGCATATCGGAGGATCGGCTGCGGGACTTGCTTTTTTGGAAAACGATCAAAAAGCTCTCATACCGGCAGATGAACAACTGGAGCTGACCAACTATCACCAGCGGCCCATTCCCCAGATCACAGCGGGAAAGATTCTGGCGGCAAGCGAGGGGTGTACCTCCTGCAACGATATATCGGATGGGCTTGCCAGTGAGTTGAACGAGATTGCAAAAGCAAGCGGAGTCGGTATACATATTGAGGAACGGAGGCTGCCAATCGCCCCTTCCGTCCGCAATTTTGCCAGATTCAGCAGCCATTGTGCCACCAATTGGGCACTGTACGGCGGGGAAGATTATCAGCTTGTTGGCACTCTGGATCCCTTGCGGTATGAAGAGGTCGCAGACCAATGCCATTTGCAAGGCATTCCTTTGACATTGATTGGCCGGGTCACACAAGGGAGCAGTGTCTTGATGGAGACGGAAGACGGCTACGAGGTTCTGCTGCAAGCAAGGGGATACAATCATTTTGCCGAATAGGAGGGAGCCGGATGTTCCAGAGAATCACTCACTCACCGGATCAGACACAATCGATTGCAGAAAGGCTTGCGGCACTTCTGGAACCCGGCGATATCCTGACGTTGTCAGGAGATTTGGGAGCGGGGAAGACCACCTTTACTCAAGGGCTCGCCAAGGGGCTTGCTGTGGAAGACCCGGTCAATTCCCCGACCTTTACCCTGATCCGGGAGTATGAAGGGCGCATTCCGTTGTACCACATGGATGTCTATCGGCTCGGGGACAAGGCGGGCGCGGAAAATCTGGGAATTGACGAGTACCTTTACGGTGACGGCGTATGTGTCATCGAATGGGCGGAATATATTGCATCTCTGCTGCCGGAAGAGTATCTGGATATAGCAATCCGCAAGACCGGCGAATCGGAGCGGCAGATTCAAATATCAGGCAAAGGGAAGAGATATGCAGGATTGATCAAGGAGTTGGACCAGACATGCCCTATTTAGCAATTGACACGGCTACCCAGGCACTGACCGTTGCGGTTGGCGAACCTGACTTGCTGTTGGCGGAAGCTTCGGTGGTGGTCAAGAAGAACCATTCCAACCGGTTAATGCCGCTGATTGAGTCCTTGCTTGCAAGTCTTGATCTGCAACCTGACGAACTGAAAGGAATTGTAGTGGGGCATGGACCAGGCTCGTATACGGGTGTGCGAATTGGAGTTACAACGGGAAAAATGATGGCTTGGACCCTTAAGGTTCCCCTTGTCGGTGTGTCCAGTCTGAATGGGTTGGCACGTCACTTTGCAGCATTGGACGCTTTGGTCTGCCCTATGTTTGATGCACGAAGAAAACAGGTTTACTGTTCGTTGTACGACAGACAGCCGGGAGATGGACGATTCATCAAACTGGAACCGGATGCGTTAAGGAAACTGGAGCACCTTTTCCAGGTGGTGGAACAGCGTCTGACTCATCGGGAGATGGAAGGCAGACCGCGTCGGGTTCTGTTTGCCGGGGACGGTGCCGAGAATTACCGGGAGTTGATTCAGGACCGGTTTGGAGATGGAGCCATGTTTCCGGTCAGTTCTGATCAGAAACTGGTTCGGGCGGCCTATCTGCTTGAGGAGGGAATCGCCCGGATTGTAGCGGGGGAAACCGTTGAAGCAGAGACGTTTGTTCCGGAATACCTGCAATTGGTGGAAGCGGAAGCGAAACTGCTTGCCCGACAAGGCCAAGCTTGCGGTGAGGAAGGTGCCTGATGAGCGAAATTACCTATCGTCAGATGCATTTATCCGATATTGATCGAATTTTGGAGATTGAACGGCAGTCCTTTTCCGCACCTTGGTCAAGATCCGCATTTGAAGCGGAATTGACGAGGAATCATTTTGCCAAATACATCGTGGTGGAAGTGAACGGCTATGTGGTCGGACACGCGGGAATGTGGATTATTATTGACGAAGCCCATATTACCAACATTGCGATTGATCCTGCCTACAGGGGAAGGAAATTGGGCGAGCAACTGCTGGCCCGTTTGATGGCGATGGCTGTCTGGAACGGGGCCGAGCGGATGACTCTGGAGGTTCGGGTGTCGAACAAGGCGGCGCAAAGCCTGTATCAAAAAATGGGGTTCCAGAATCACGGAATCCGCAAAGCTTACTATTCGGACAACGGAGAAGACGCTTTGATTATGTGGGCGAATCTGGACCCCAAACAGAAAGAATCGGCGACAATGGAAGGATAAGATGCAATGGGCTGGTTGGATCGCGTCAGACATAAATTCCAAAACGACATGCTGCAAGGCAAAGAGTCCCTGATTCTGGGGATTGAGACAAGTTGTGACGAAACCTCAGCCGCAGTTTTACGGGGAGGCCGGGAGGTCCTTTCCAACATAATTTCTTCGCAGGTGGAGATTCATCGGCAATTTGGCGGAGTGGTTCCGGAAGTGGCTTCGAGGCGGCATGTGGAAAACGTTGCGGTTGTTGTAAACGAAGCACTGGCGAAAGCGGGGGTGGGACTGGGCGACCTGTCAGCTGTGGCAGTGACATACGGTCCGGGTCTTGTCGGTGCCCTGTTGGTCGGTGTGACGGCAGGAAAAGCAATCGCTTATGCCAAATCCATCCCCTTGATCGGTGTACACCATATTGCGGGTCACATCTATGCCAACTTTCTGGCGGGCGGGATGGAACCTCCGTTAGTTGCGCTTGTTGTGTCAGGCGGACATACGGAGCTTATTTTCATGCCGGAACACGGCAAATTTCAATTTCTGGGCCGCACCCGGGATGATGCCGCGGGTGAAGCATACGACAAGGTGGCCCGTTCCATGGGACTCTCCTATCCGGGAGGACCTTTGATTGACAAGCTGGCGGCGGAAGGAGATCCGGAGGCCATCGTGTTTCCCCGGGCCTGGTTGGAGGAGGGGTCGCTGGATTTCAGCTTTTCCGGTCTCAAGTCGGCAGTCCTAAACACCCTTCACAACGCGGAACAGCGTGGAAGGAAGTTGAATCCTTCAGATGTTGCGGCCGGTTTCCAGGCATCCGTTGTAGATGTGCTAGTGGAAAAAACCGTTCTTGCCGTGCAAAAAACAGGAGTCAACAATGTGGTGGTGGCTGGAGGTGTCGCGGCCAACAGGGGACTGCGGGCAAGGCTGCGGGAACGGGCTGCCGTGGAAGGGTTTTCCGTGATGTTCCCACCGATGTCTCTCTGCACCGACAATGCGGCCATGATTGCGGCAGCGGCTCACCCTCTTTATGCAAGGGGGCTGTTCCACAACCTCGATTTGAACGCTTACGCGAGTCTGCCTTTAACCAAATGGGAAGAAGGGCCTTTTGTCAGTCTGGAGAAGTAAACCATCATGGACTGTTATCTTATGGCAGATCTTCTGCTATAAGGAACAGGCCATTTTTTTACAGGCCAGTGGTTGATCGTGAGTTTTCCACATAATTATCCACAGCAAAGGGCGGTTATTCACAGCAAGTTGTGAATAACTCCCGGATGGGTTCCAGGAGTAAGTCGCCGGATGGGCTTGTTTATCACCAGATATTATGTGAATTGGCTGTGGAGAATGGGGATAATCCTTAAGGAATGAAATGCACTGCGGCTTTCATTGTGGATAAAGATGTGGATGATGTGGGTTGTTGACTGTCATTATACGGAAAAATCGTAACTGAAAAAAGAAGGAATTCTGGAATGATAAGCAGAACTGAAATTATAATTCAAAGAGGTTAGTGGGGGGTGGCAATTAATGACGATCAACTCAAATTTTTTGAGAGACCGGATTCTGGACTCGATTCCGGTAGGCATCGTCACCTACGACAGCCACGGGAACGTCACTTATGTCAATAAAACAGCACAAACAATTACCGGTTATGATATGCAAGAAATTCAATCATTCCAAAGCATGAATTACATACTTAACGGGGATAGGGAAATCTTCTGGAAGACGCTTCAATCAGGCCAGCCTTTTTTCGGTTTTGAAAGCTACTGTCCAACAAAATCGGGAAAGGACATCCCGGTTGTTACGTCCACTACCCCACTGCTTGATGAGAAGAGCCAACAGATGGGGATTGTCGCCACATTTATCGACAATTCCGAGATGAACCGGCTTCGAGCCGCGGAGGAGCATGCCACACTGATTCTCGATCACATATCGGACGGAGTGGTAACGCTCAACACGGAAGGGGTTATAACGGGTTTTAACAGAGGTGCGGAAGAGATAACGGGAATGTCCTTTGAAGATGTGAAGAACTGCAGGTTCGAAGAGGTGTTTTCCCTTGACCGGCCCATCCTGGACAAATTGCGGGAAACTCTTCGGACAGGCCGGGAGTTCAAAGACAATAAGGCAAAGATTGTAGACAAGGAAGGCCGTACAAGGTACATACTGGTTACGACGCGGGTTCTCCGCAACCGAAACGATACCGTGCTGGGAGTAATGTTGACGTACAAGGATATCACCATGCAGGAAATGCTGGAAGAACAGATTCGTCAGTCGGAGAAGCTGGCGGTCATTGGGGAACTGGCGGCGGGGACCGCGCATGAAATCCGAAACCCGCTGACTTCAGTCAAAGGGTTCATCCAGTTGCTGGACCGGAAATATGAGATGGATGCTCCGGAGAAAGAGTATTTCCGGATCATACTGTCGGAATTAAACAGGGTTAACGATATCATTCGAGAGTTTCTTCTGTTGTCCAAGCCGACTGACCCCAACTTGCGCGTGATTGACATCAACAGTGTGATGGAAGATATCCGAACATTAATGACGAGTGATGCGCTATTACATAATATTGACCTTGAGTTTCATTTTTCGGAAGACCCAGCCGAATGTGAGGTGGATGTGGAACAAATCAAGCAGGTGTTTATCAATTTGATCCGCAATGCATTTGAAGCGATTGGTCTCAACGGCAGACTCTCGATCACAACCCGGGTGCTGGAGAAAGAATGTGAAGTTCTGTTTGCCGACAATGGTCCCGGAATTTCGAATGAGGCAATTTCCCGCATTTTTGAACCTTTCTTTACGACCAAGGAGGAGGGGACGGGACTCGGATTGACCGTTTCCTACCGGATTATCCAAAATCATGGGGGAACCATATCGGTGGATTCGGAAGAAGGAAAGGGGACAACTTTCAAGGTGGTGCTCCCTTTGAAGAAATAGAAAAGGAGCGGCTGTCCCAACAGGAGATACATCTGCCTGAGGGGTACAGCCTTTTTTCACGGAAAAAAACAATAAATCGGTCCAGTGTACTATTGGCAAATAACAGATTCAGGATGAACCCCTTACGATTTTGAGGGGTTTTTTGTATTTCCACGGGGGTTTTAAGACTTAATGCCTGTTTTGGCCCGAAATGACAATAATCTAATAATTTCATTTTTAATTCGACAATATTCGACAAAACTTTGGCTTGCGTTTTGGTAATATTTTATTAAAAAATAAATACAATAAATATTAATTAAAGTAATGATAAAAGGAGTGTTGATTAAGAGGGGTTATTTGTTGTTACCATCCGAGCATATAACAGAAATGAGGTGCACATCATGGGAAGAATTGTTGAATTCAGCAATGGCGAGGTGTACAAGCAATTTCCCAATAAGCAATGGGGTCTCCACACAGTCCGCTATACGGACAGTCCTAGAACAAGTTATTCCCGACCCTCCGGCCAACGTGTTGAGATTGCTGGCGAAGTTTACAGAGTGGACAGAAACACCGGGTCTGTCGATGTAAACGAATTGAACAAAGCAGTTGAGCGAAGAAAAATTGAGTATATGAATGCACAGGCACGCGGTGACTATACAGCCATGGAACGTGCCCACCGCGAAGCAAACGAACTTCGGAAAGCCGGAGCCACACTGGGTGCCAACGAAGATACGGCTACAACCAAAGTCATGAAGAAATCCTATGAAGGCATTAAAGTTGAAATCAGCAGGCGTTCGGTTGAAGATTTGAACAAGAGGAATGGGTGGCACCATTTCTGCTGAAACATCCCTGGTTGACGCTATAAAACAAATTGGCAAAGAAAAGGCTGCAGCAGTAATTCAAAACGTTAAAGACTTTTCAGAGGGTTACACCTACTCAACAGGGAAGGGTTTTCAGATCGTTAGCAGGCGGTCAGGTAGGTTGTTCCGAGTATGAATTGGATGAATTAGTACGTGTGAATCCGTTATCCTGAAAAAAGGCTCGAAGTTATATGAGATAAGTACATGACAATCCGCTATTTTGAGTGGGTGATGAGGAATCCCTTCCCTGTGTTTCCCTCGCTCTGCCATCAGTTGATCCCTGTGTGTAATATGGGAAAAAATGGACACGCTATAGGAAAATCCAAGAGGTGGGCAAGTGTCGGACAAACATAGAACTTGGGCCTGCATGGGATTCGTGCTGGTATCCCTGTTCATTATTAAATGGGCTGCATTCGGGTCAGAGGTCGCAGCATTCGAAGCAGTTGAGGTAAAAGCAATTGAAGCGGCAGAATCCCGGGCAGAAACCCCCGGGAATCCCCATCGAAAAGTGATAGTCCTATTGGTCGACTCGCTGAAAGAAGCGAATCTTCATGCATGGCCCTTTCCCAATTTGAAAAAATGGACGGAGTTTGGCGGAGTTGGCCTTATGAATGCCAACCAACCGGTGGATTGGAGTTCCATAAATTCTGATAACCTACAGGTGTGGCATGGAGATTCCAGCCAGTCGGGTGCAGTGGTCCTGGACCGGACAGCGACGGAGCTGTTAGACAGGGCTGATGAGTCGACCCTGGTGATCCTGATGTCCCCAAGTCCGGATCCAAGCTTTCGGAAGAGAGAATTACTGCCGGTGCTGATGGCAGGAGGGCCGATCCAGCCGCACAGCCTGCTGACCTCCGCCTCCACACGACGAACCGGAATTGTCACCAGCCAGGATGTGGCAGCCACTGTCCATAAGTGGCTGCAGATGGAAATGTCTCTTGAGCAACCCGGTCATATGATTACAGGGGTGCGATCAGAGAAAGATCCTTGGGATGCCCTGCACAGGTTGGCAAGCAGCACAAAAATCAAGTATATGGCAAAACCCTATTTTTATATTGTGTTTGGGCTGATGGGTCTGTTTTTCTTCTTGCTGATGGCAGGGGTACTCTATGCCCCGGGGTTGGGAGAACCGGGTTCCGTGACCAGGATCAACCTGAGAAATTGGGCGTTGTGGGGTGGGACGGCTGTATTGACCACACCATTTGTGACCTTGCTCCTGCCGTACGCGGAAGTATCCGAGCAATGGGGATGGCTGTCCAAAGACCTGGGGGGAGCCACAGTTTTGGCGGCAGTTCTGGCCGCCTGTACGACAGGGTTGATGAGGATCCGAAATTTGCTGGTGCGTCTTTCCGTAATCGGGTTTGTGACTGCGGGACTCGTAGCGGTTGACGTGATTTATGGGGGAACGCTTGCCAGCGGCTCCATCCTGTCCTATGACTCTATCAGGGGGGCTCGTTATTACGGGGTGGGAAATGAGTATATGGCAATCTTCATCTCATCCCTTCTGATTGGTACCGGTTGCGTCCTCAGTTTGCGTCCCGATTGGCGGATCTTCATCAAATGGGGGTTTGCGGCGGCTGGGATGGGCATGATTGTTTTTCTGGCTGCTCCCGGCTTGGGAGCCAACGCAGGAGGGACAATTGCGGCGGCCGTTTCGGTGGCTGTATCCCTGCACCACCTTTTCGGATGGCCGAAGCGGGTCGGGGGGATGGCGGGGGTTGCCATTGTTGCCGGTGCCGTCCTGCTCCTGCTGGTTTCCCATCATTCAACTGACCGCCTGACACATGTATCACAAGCCGTCATGCTTGCCATGGACGGACACTTCCGGCAAATCGGGCAGCTCATTGAAAGAAAACTGGCAATGAATCTGGAACTCATCACGTTGACTCTTGCAGGCCCTGTTTTCTTAGGAGTCATGTTGTATGCGGCTGTTGCCGTATTTCGGCCTCTGTCCTGGATAAAGCGGTTCTGGGACCGATGGGGCAATCTGCAGCCGTTTGTGACGGGGGGGATGGCAGGTGCCCTGGCCGGTTTTTGGTTCAATGATTCAGGTGTGGTGGTGGCCGTCTTGATGATGCTCCCGCTGGTGTATACGGTATGCATGATCAGGCTTGCTGAAGCGTTTCCCACTCCTCATACAACCGTGCCAGAAGCTCTTTCGCCTCTTGATACGCCTGATTGGTATCACGGGCCCGATCCGGGTCGTTGAAGATCTCCGGCAGGCACAACTGCTCTTCCAATGATGCGATGGATGTCTCGGTTTGTTCGATTTGCCGTTCGATATCGGCGATGCGTTCCAGCCGTTTTTTCTCTTCCCTTTGCCGCTGCCGTTCAATCTGTCTCTGCCGCTCCCTTTCTTCTTTGGTGGCGGCGTTTGCTTCCGCTTTGTCTGCACTTGCTTTGTCCGATGAAAGGGGACGGTTCGCCACTGGTTCGGGAAGCAGGCCGGATTCCCGCATGGCGGCAAGTTCCATTTTTTTCTCCAGATACTCGTCGTAGTTGCCCAGGTAGGATGTGAGGCCCTGTTCGGTCAACTCGATTACTCTTGTTGCAATCCGGTTTATGAAGTAGCGGTCGTGAGAAATGAACAGGAGGGTTCCCGGATAATCGTCAAGCGCCACTTCCAGCATCTCTTTGGACAGCAGGTCCAGGTGGTTGGTTGGCTCGTCGAGCAGCATGAAATTGGCCTGAAGCAGCATCAATTTGGCCAGAGCGACCCGGCTGCGCTCCCCGCCGGACAGTGTGGACACCTGTTTCATGACATCGTCGCCGGAGAACAGAAAATTGCCGAGTACGGTTCTGACTCTGGTGAGTTCCAATCGGGGAAACGCATCCCATACTTCGTTCAGTACCGTTTTGTTTGGTGTCAGGTCTTCCTGTTCCTGGGTGTAATACCCAAGCTTCACGTGGGCACCCAGGCGGATGCTGCCGGAACTGGGTTCCAGACGTCCTGCTATCGCTTTGATCAGGGACGATTTGCCAATGCCGTTGGGGCCGATCAATGCAACCCGCTCGCCCCGCGTGATCGAGAGATTCAGACGGTCAAAGAGCGTTTTGGTTCCATAGGACAGAGACAGATTCTCCACAGTCAGCACGTCGTGACCGCTTTGCCGTTCCACAGTAAACGAGAAATGGGCCTGATCCTGAGAGGTGACCGGCTTGTCCAACCGTTCCATTTTCTCCAGCATCTTGCGCCTGCTTTGAGCCCGTTTGGTTGTGGTGGCCCGTGCAATATTGCGCTGGACAAAGTCCTGCATGCGGGCAATTTCCGCCTGCTGCTGTTCATACCGCTTAACCTGAATCTCAAGTTCAGCCTGCTTCTGCTCAAGGAATGCGGAATAATTGCCCGTGTACCGGCGGGTGGTTCCGCGATCCAATTCAAAAATCACGTTCACCAATGCATCGAGAAAATACCGGTCATGGGAAACCAGCAGGAGAGATCCTGGGTACCCCTTAAGATAGCTCTCCAACCAGGTAACGGTGGGTAGATCCAGGTAGTTTGTCGGTTCGTCTAGGATCAAAAGCGTAGGTTGAATCAGCAGGAGTTTGCCCAGGGCCAGGCGGGTCTTTTGGCCACCGGACAGGGATTCAACCGGCAGCTCCCACATGTCTTCCGGAAAATCAAGCCCGCTCAGAATGGAGCGAACCTTGGCATCCACCGCATACCCTTGTCTGTCAGCAAACTCTTGGGTAAGAACGGTATATTGATCCGTCAGTGTCTGATAGAGGGACTCGTTGCCGTAGACGGACGGGTCGCTCATCCGGGCTTCCAGATCACGAATGCGGGCTTCCAACCCGAACAGATCCGCAAACACACTGCGGATCTCTTTGTAAACTGTTTTGTCCGACCGGATGCCCGTTTGTTGGGAGAGGTATCCGATGGTTACGTTTTTGCCGATATGAACTTCGCCGCTGTCTGCGGGAATGTCACCGGTAATGATTTTGAGCAGCGTGGATTTGCCGGCGCCGTTTACTCCTGCAAGCCCGACCCGTTCACCTTCGTGGACCGCCAAAGTGGCGCCGTTCAGAATCACGTCGGTGCCATAGGATTTGACTATTTGACTGGCCGATAGAACGATCATGGCTGCAAGGCTCCCCTTCCGCACAAACTCATATGGTTTTAAGTGTACCGCACGGTTCCCTCACAGACAACACACTGTGTCTGGGATATATTGTGAGGTAACAGTATAATTGCTCTTTCTTTATAGGGTGTTTTCATTTTTTGTCACACCGTTATGGGCATCCTTATGGTAGTTTATAGGGGTAGGATGTATCCAGCCGGTCGGAGGGACTCCATGGACAAAAGCTTGATTCGACAAAGGATTCTCGAACGGAGAAGTGCGATGTCGGGGGGTGTCAGAGCCGCCAAACAGGCATCCATTTTTCGCAATTTGATGACCATTCCCCAATTGCAAACAGCGCTGACTGTTTTTTTATATTTGGATTTTCGCGGGGAAGTGGAGACGGATGAGATCTTTCGCTGGGGCTGGCAGACGGGAAAACGCATGGCGGTTCCGGTCACGGTAATCCAGGAAAGGAAACTGATCCCGGTGGAACTCCATTCCTTTGAGGATCTGGAGATTGGCGCCTATGGCATTCGGGAGCCCCGAATTCAGCATTCCGGGTCTCTTGTGGAAGGACTAATGGAACATGCAGTACCGGTTTCTTCAATCGATGTGGTGCTCGTGCCGGGAGTGGCATTTGATTTGCAGGGAGGGCGTCTTGGGTATGGGGGTGGTTATTATGACCGGTTTCTTCCCATGCTACGTTCAGATGCGGTAAAAATAGGGTTGGCATTTGACCTTCAACTGGTGGATCGATTGCCTGTCGAAGAGCATGACATTCACCTGGATTATGTGGTAACAGAAAGCTCAGTCATTCATTGCAGCAGTACATAGGAGGGAACTGCATGAAAGAGAAAGTGATTGTGATTACTGGAGCGAGTCGCGGTATCGGTGAAGACATCGCGCTGGCATTTGCCGGGCAGCATGCCAAGCTTGTGCTGGTGGCCAGGAATCCCGAGGACCTGGAACGGGTTCGCGGGAGAGCCATGGAAGCGGGGGCCGGGGACGTTCTGACCGTAACAACCGATGTTTCAAAAGAAGACGAAGTGGAAGTTATGGTGGAAGTCACGTTGTCACGCTTCGGCCGGATCGATATCCTGGTCAACAATGCCGGAATCGGTTATTTTAAGCCGGTTCAGGAAACGTCCTTGGAAGAATGGCAGTCGATGTTTGACATCAACGTAACGGGGCTGTTCCTTTGTACCCGAGGGGTGCTGCCGGCAATGCTGGAACAGGGAGCCGGTCACATCATCAATATTTCTTCCGATGTAGGACGCCGTACCTTCGCCGGCGGGGCCGCTTATGTGGCCACCAAGCACGCGGTTCAGGGATTTGCGGACTGTCTCCGTAAGGAAGTACAGGCAAAGGGAGTCAAAGTGACCAATATTCTGCCGGGGATGACCGATACCTATTTTGCCGAGAGCGAGCAGGGTGCCGAACACAAGAAGGAGTGGCTCAAGGCGGACGATATTGCAAGGGCAGTGCTTTTTGCCGCGTCTCAACCGGAAGGCGTATTGGTGGATGACATCACGATCCACCCAATGATACAGGAATATTGAGCCCTGGTAAAAAAAGAAAGAAAGAGGTAACTGGTATGGAGAGAGAGCAATACCTGATAGGGCTGGGGTATGGGGGAACGCTTAAAGCCATGGCCCGGTTTGAGTGGGAGTTCCGCTGCACACTGGGACTGCGGGATCGGAAAGACGCAGCAGGCCGGGATGTGTTCATCCGGGAGTTTGTGGAAACCGTCTCACCGGAAGTACCCGTCGTGCTGGTGCTTGACGACTACAGCAATCCGCTTTTTCGGACGTTTATGGAAACGGGAAAACAGGCAATCACAAAGGATTCCGATCTGTATGTTTTTGTCGTGATAGAGGATCAGACTCAGGAGCCCCATGTCCAATACTTCCTGAATATTGAACAGGATCCCGTTGATGAGACATTAATGCCAAACCAGATGCTGTTGGATGCTGAGGGGGTTCCCGATTTCCTGCTTCTGTTTATGCAGGATCGGTTGAACGTGCGCTTTTACCGCAGGGAAGACGAAGTAATGCTGGAGTTCCGCATGGAGGAACTTCCGGTTCTGTAGGGGGAGAGTCAATGAGAGAGATTCATGTCCGCGATGCGGTGGGACTCCGGTTAGCCCATGATTTGACCCGGATTGTACCTGGAGAATTCAAGGGCCGGATTTTTCGGAAAGGGCATTTGATCCGGGAAGAGGACATCCCAACTCTGCTCGACATTGGCAAGGAGCACATTTATGTGCTGGAACTGCAACCGGGCCAGCTGCATGAAGAAGATGCAGCCATTCGCTTGGCTGGAGCCGTAATGGGAAGCCATCTGACAGCAACCGAACCTTCCGAGGGCAAGGTCGTACTGAAATCCGAAATCAAGGGATTGTTGAAAATAGACAAAGAAGCTTTGCTGATGCTGAATTCGATCGGAGACCTATTGGTGG
Source organism: Effusibacillus lacus (assembly GCF_002335525.1). Lineage (NCBI taxonomy): Bacteria > Bacillati > Bacillota > Bacilli > Caryophanales > Alicyclobacillaceae > Effusibacillus > Effusibacillus lacus. Next base: position 66,421 of record NZ_BDUF01000008.1, on the reverse strand, counting down.
TGACCAAAAAATCGGACAGCGTTGTCCAGCCAGGCGATGCGGTTGCGGCCATGAAGGCGGTTCCCTTGATTATTTCCGAGCAGAAGGTTGTTCAGGCGGAAACCATCGCCAGAATGTCGGCACCCGTGATAAGCGTTCTGCCCTTTCGCACGATGAAGGTTGGAATCGTAACCACCGGTAGCGAGGTGGCGAGCGGTCGAATTGAAGACAAATTCGGACCCAGAGTTCGGGAGAAACTGTCCCTCTATCAAGCCGACGTCCTTGGTCATAAGATTGTCGGCGACAAGAAAGAAGACATTCAAGCAGCCATTCGGGAGTTTCTGGATCAAGGCGCGGAGGTTGTGCTTTGTACAGGCGGCATGTCGGTAGATCCGGACGACCGGACACCGGGTGCCATCCGTGAACTGGCCACCGAAGTGGTTGCTTACGGTATGCCAATATTCCCCGGTTCGATGATGATGCTTGCGTATATCGGCGGGGTGCCTGTCTTTGGATTGCCGGGAGCTGTCATTTATGAAGAAGTGACGGCGTTTGACTTGTTCTTGCCGCGAATCCTCGCGGGAGATAAAGTATCGGGCCAAGAAATTGCCGAATTGGCCCACGGAGGTCTTCTCAAATGATGCGGGTGGGGCTGACTGTGGAAGAAGCGATCCGGGAAGTGCTGGCTCATGTCAAGCCGGTTTCCACGATCGAAATGCCTATGAAAGATGCGTTCGGATATACATTGGCGGAGGATGTGACGGCCAACGCTCCCGTTCCTTCTTTTGACCGTTCGATGATGGACGGTTTCGCCATCCGAACGGCTGATGTGCAAACGGCCACCCCGGAAACGCCGGTCCGGCTGCAGGTTCGGGGCCGGATTGGGGCGGGACAGGCAACGGATCATGTGCTGCAACCGGGGGAAGCTATCCGGATCATGACCGGGGCTCCCATTCCCAGAGGAGCGGATGGTGTGGCCCGGTTTGAAATTACGGATGCCCAGAACCACCCGGAAGCGGAAGAGGTAGGGATTCTGCTCCCCGTCCGTGAGGGAGAGTCGATTTCACTAACCGGCGAAGACATCGCTGTTGGAGCCAAAGTGCTGAAAAAAGGGACCGTCATTGGGGCGGTGGAAATGGCTCTTCTTGCAACAGTCGGAGTGGCCAAAGTTACGGTGTATCGAAAGCCCATTATCGGGGTGTTGTCCAGCGGCAGGGAACTGGTGGGTGTTGAACAGCCCCTGTCTTACGGGAAAATCTATAACAGCAACACTTATATGCTGTCAGGTCTGATCTCCGCTTGGGGCGGTGTCCCCTATTTGCTGGATCAGGTAGACGATGAAGTGGATGATGTAGTGGAAGCCATACGGAATGCGATGCCGGTCGTGGATGCGCTGGTGACGACGGGCGGTGTTTCCATCGGGGATTTTGACGTGATGCGTGCCGCCTATCATCTTTCTGGAGGATGGGTAAACTTCTGGAAGGTCAACATGCGTCCGGGTACTCCCTTCACTTTCGCCGTTGTCCAGGAGAAACCGGTGTTGGGTCTCTCAGGGAATCCGGCAGCGGGATTTGTCAATGCCATGCTGTTTGTGCAACCGGCGATCCGGGCGATGGCAGGGGTGGCTCAACCTGAAACCAGACCGCTCCAGGTCGTGTTGGCGGAAGATCCGGAGCTGAAAGTCATCGGCATGGACCGGTTTCTGCGGGCAACCGTCAGGATTGATCAGGGACAGGCCAGGGCTTATCCGCTTCCTGCCGGACAAAGTGCCGGAATCATCTCCACTCTTTCCGGCATTCAGGCGTTTATACGAATCCCTGCAAAGGCCGAGGTCAAGCCGGGAGACCTGGTGGAGGCATATATGCTGGATCTTCCCGTCGCCGGAGAGATTGTCCCATGAGTGTCAAAGCGTTTGCCGTAGTGGGGTATAAGAAGACGGGCAAAACCACACTGGTTTGCAGATTGGTGGCCGAGCTCAAGAACCGCGGATACAAAGTCGGAACCCTGAAGCATGACGCCCATGACTTCAGGATGGATTTCGAAGGCTCCGATACCTATAAGCACCGGCAGGCGGGGGCTGATGTGGTAGCCATTGCCAGTTCCGGAAAATGGACGGTTCAGGCTTGGCCGGAAGAGCCTCCGACCTTGGAGGAGATGCTTTCCCGCTTCGAAGGTGTCGATCTTGTCCTGGTGGAAGGATTCAAACAAGGGAACCTGCCAAAGATTGTGATTGCCGATGAACAGGGGGCCATTTTTCAAAACGAGCGGTTGGACAATGTAGTCGCCGTCGCAATGAAGGGAAGCGGGGACTTGGTTGCTCCTCCCGGCATCCCCGTGTATCATAGAGATGACATCGGCTTATTCGTCGAACTCATACTTACAACGTTGGCTCTCAAGTAGGAGGAGCGGGCAATGGATCAGGAACAGAACCTTGTGGAACATCTGGCGGAATTAAGAAAACGGCTGATTATCACGCTGGTTGCCTTTGTCGTTTTTCTCGTCTTGTCTTTTGCGTTTGTCGAGAACATCTTTGAATTCCTGAAGCAGGGGATGCCGCAGGGAACCAAAATGGTGGTATTGGGTCCGTCCGAGGTTCTGCGTGTTTATATGATTGTGGCGGGTGTAACCGCCATTGGCATGACGATTCCCGTGTTGCTGTATCAAGCCTGGAAATTCGTGGCTCCCGGTCTGACGGAAACGGAGAAGAAAGTCACTGCCAGCTTCATTCCAATCATTTCGCTGGTTTTCTTTGCGGGTATCGCGTTTGGATACTATGCCATTTTTCCGACCATCTACGAATTTTTTGTCAATTTGGGCAACACTCAATTTGAGATGATGCAGACGGCGGGCAATTATTTTTCCTTCATGGCAAATATTGTGGTGCCCTTTGGGTTTATCTTTGAACTGCCGATTGTGGTGTTGTTCCTTACAAGGTTGGGGATTCTGACACCCCAATTTTTGACCAAGAACCGGAAATACGCGTACTTCCTGCTGGTGGTAATCGGCGTCATCCTGTCTCCGCCGGAACCGGTTTCCGATATTATTACCACTCTGCCCATGATTTTGCTTTACGAGATAGGTGTTACCCTGTCCCGAATCGCTTATAAGAAACGCATGAAGCAGCTAAAAGCAAGCGGGTTGGCCGATTGATCATGTGAGATGAAAAGACCGGAGGAGTCATGGATTGATTAAGGCGATTGTGTTTGATTTTGACGGTTTGATCTTTGATACGGAAACACATGAGTACAAGGTATTGCAGGAGATTTTTGAAGATCACGGGGCGGAACTGCCGCTCGAAATATGGGGGAAATGCGTCGGCACCCGTGCCAATTTTTTCGATGCCTTTCAGTATCTTGAGGAGTGTATCGGGAAGCCTGTGGACAGGGAAGTTTTGGGCAAGCTTCGGCGGGAGAAGTTTGAGGTGCGAATTGCCAACGAGCGGGCGTTGCCCGGGGTGGAGAATTATCTGGCGGCAGCAAAACATTTGGGATTAAAGGTGGGCCTTGCTTCCAGTTCCGGACGGGCTTGGGTAGAGCGGTGGCTGGCTTATTTGAACCTGCTGCATCATTTTGAATGTGTAAGAACGGCTGATGACGTGGAGCATGTGAAACCGGACCCGACGCTGTACTTGAAGGCAGTCGAGTGCTTGGGCGTGGAGCCGAACGAAGCGATTGCTTTTGAGGACTCCCCTAACGGGGCTTTGGCTGCCAAGCGTGCTGGGCTGCACACGGTTGTGGTGCCGAATTACGTGACCCGGGATCTGATATTCGGTGAACATGACCTGCGGTTGGATTCCTTGGCAGAGATGGAATTGGAGCAATTGATCGAGAGAGTTGTACAGAAGGGGTAGTTTGGATTTTGGGCTCACGATGGAGTCGTGGCTTGGATAAATAAGCGCCTTTTGGGGCTTTGTTTCAGAAAAACCTTAGAATACGTTTTCGAAATAGCGGTGTTTTTCACCGCTATTTTTCAATATGGGGCAGCCTCTTTGCCCAGATATCGTTAAAGAACTCAGATTGTGTCGGCTCCAGTTTGTCCGAAAAGAGGGTTTTGTTCGGGAGTTGACGGCAGAACCTAATTTAATTACCATCTAATTAGATGATCGTCAAATTGCTTTGTCGGGACTCATGACTTGATACTGAAAGAAGGTGACTTGCATGGTTAGACAATGGAATTTCGCGGGAGAGCGGCAACTGCTTCAAGGCAACATGCAGTTTCGCCGGTTGTTTTATGCCGCTTTGATTAGCGGTATGGGGGACTGGATTAACAGTGTTGCCGTATTGGTTCTGGTTCTGGAGTTGACCCACTCCCCGACTGCGGTCGGTATCACATTGGCCATGCGGGTTCTGCCCCATTTGTTTATGGGTCCATTGGGAGGAGTGTGGACTGACAGGATCCGGCGGACCTGGATGATGATCGGAAGCGATTTGATGCGATTTGTGATTGCTTTGGGATTTCTGTTGATCCAAGACGTTTCCCAAATGTGGGGAGTTTATGCCCTGACAGCTTTTCTGGTGGTGTTTTCGGCATTGTTTGTGCCAGCTCGCACTGCATATGTAACAAGCATAGTAAGAACAGAAGAGATCGGACGGGCAAACGCTCTGCTGGAAGTGACCAACGGATTGGTCATGGTGATGGGATTTGCTCTCGGGGGACTGATTGTTGCCAATCTGGGAGTGTCTGCTGCTTTTGTGCTGAATGCCCTTTCGTTTCTTGCATCCGCCTGTTTTTTGCTGAAGCCTGCCATACAGGAGCCGCCAAGTGTTCAAATGAACGTAACAGTACCAACTTTTCGGGAAGATTTTCTCTTAGGTCTTGAATCGATGCGGTCAAACAAAATTGTACTTACGCTTCTGCTGCTGATGCTGGGGTGGGCAGTCGGTGGCGGAGCCTTCAATGTCTTACTTTCCGTTATGGCAACCGACGTTTACCAAAGTGACAGTTTTGGCTTGGGAATGCTGTATGCCTCCATTGGAGGCGGCACTGTAGCGGGGAGTATACTGATTGCGAAACATTCAGATCTGAGTCTGCGGAAAATAAAGGTGCTGGCTGGTTGTTCTTTTGTGGCCGATTCTTTGCTGCATATCCTGTTTGCCAATACTGATTCCTTTCTCTGGGGGTGTCTTACACTGCTTGGGGTTGGAATGGCGGGAGCCTTGGGGAATACCGCGATCGTCACGCTGATTGCCAAGACTACCCCGGAAGACTTGCAAGGAAGGGTTTTCTCAATCACCAATTCACTGAGTTCCTCGGTGCTGGCTTTATCCATGGTGGCAGCCGGCCTGTTGGTCCCGGTCATCGGCCCGCGTTTGTCGGGAACGCTCGGTGGCGGTCTCATTTTTCTGTTTTCTTTGTCGTATTCAGCTCTTATCCTGGCAGAAAGTCGTAAGGATGTAATCAGGAGGGATACTCATGCAGCTTGACAGACTGGTGAATTTTCATAAAGTGTTGGCCGATCCCACAAGGATCCGGATTTTGGTTCTGTTGGCCAATGGACCGCTTCACGGGCAAGCTCTGGCAGGAAAGCTCGGGGTTTCACCACCAACCATTACCCATCATATGACCAGGTTGCGGGAAGCAGGGCTGGTGAAAGAAAGGCGTGACAAGAATACGATCTACTTTCACCTGGAAGAAATGACGCTCAGGAGAAACGCAGGCGCGATTTTGGACGTTGTTTTCCGACACGAACCGGGAGGTCCGACAGAGATGGAGCTGAAACATCACAAAGAACGGAGCGAAGTCGTCAGGAATTTCTTCACGCCTGACGGCAAATTAAAGCAGATTCCCGCCCAGAGAAAAAAGAGACTGATGGTCTTAGAACATCTGGTGCGTGGGTTGGAACGGAACCGCAAATATACCGAACAGGAAATCAATGATTACATTAAGCAGTTCCACGGGGATTACGCCACCATTCGACGCGAATTCATCATCAATCATTACATGTACCGGGACAATGGAATCTATGAGTTGAATCCGCCGGAAATGTGGGCAAAAATTGAATAGAGGAGTATTTTTCCAGTTTGAAAGGACACAATAGAACGTGGTTGTGAAACGGAGCACAAATTAAGAGACAGCAGAAACAAGGAGATGAATGGTCGGGGTATTCTGTACACACAGACGGATTTACGAAAAATTAATCCAAAAAAGTTTAAAATTTTCCTTGTAAGGTCTTGCAAAGACAATATGAAATGAATATCATAAGAATTGTCGTTAGCACTCGGCCGAGGTGAGTGCTAACAAAGATCGACAAAAAATATCCTTTGTAGGAGGGGTAGTCCATGATCAAACCACTCGGTGACCGTGTGGTAATCAAAGTTGTCGAACGCGAAGAGAAAACTGCAAGCGGTATCGTACTTCCGGACACCGCGAAAGAAAAGCCGCAGGAAGGCGAAGTTGTGGCTGTAGGTCCGGGCCGTTACGAAGACGGCAAACGCGTCGAACTGGATGTGAAGGTCGGCGACCGCGTAATCTACTCGAAGTATGCAGGTACCGAAGTCAAGTATGACAATGTGGAATACCTGATTCTTCGCGAAAGCGACATTCTCGCCGTAATCGAGAAGTAATTGAATCGATAGAAACCTACATAAAAGGAGGATATTTATCGTGGCTAAAGAGATTAAGTTTCGTGAAGATGCCCGCCGTGCGATGCTCCGCGGTGTTGACGCTTTGGCTGATGCGGTAAAAGTAACCCTTGGTCCGAAAGGACGCAACGTGGTACTTGAGAAAAAATTCGGTTCCCCGCTCATCACCAATGACGGTGTGACCATCGCAAAAGAAATCGAACTGGAAGACGCATTTGAAAATATGGGTGCGCAGCTGGTGAAAGAAGTTGCCACCAAGACCAACGATGTTGCGGGTGACGGTACCACCACCGCTACGGTTCTGGCACAAGCTTTGATCCGTGAAGGTCTGAAGAATGTAACTGCAGGCGCCAACCCGATGATTCTCCGCAAGGGGATCGAGAAAGCGGTTCGTGCTGCCGTTGAAGAGATCAAGAACATCTCCAAGCAAGTGGAAGGCCGCGAAAACATTGCCCAAGTAGCTGCCATCTCCGCCGGCGACGAAGAGATCGGTTCCCTGATTGCGGACGCAATGGAGAAAGTGGGCAAAGACGGTGTCATCACTGTTGAAGAATCCAAAGGATTCACCACCGAACTCGAAGTTGTGGAAGGGATGCAGTTTGACCGCGGTTACATTTCTCCTTACATGGTAACCGACGCTGACAAGATGGAAGCGGTTCTTGACGAGCCGTACATCCTGATCACCGACAAGAAGATCGGCAACATTCAGGAAATCCTGCCGGTTCTCGAGCGTGTGGTTCAATCCGGCCGTCCGCTCCTGATGATTGCGGAAGACGTGGAAGGGGAAGCTCTTGCAACCCTTGTTGTCAACAAGCTGCGCGGTACCTTCACTGCAGTTGCGGTTAAGGCTCCTGGCTTCGGTGATCGCCGTAAAGCGATGCTGCAGGATATCGCGATCCTCACCGGCGGTCAAGTGATCTCCGAAGAGATCGGTCTCGAATTGAAGAGCACCACCATCGATCAGCTTGGTCGTGCCCGTCAGGTTCGCGTTTCCAAGGAGAACACCATCATTGTTGACGGTTCCGGCAACAAGGCGGACATCGATGCACGCATCAACCAAATCAAAGTACAACTGGAAGAAACCACTTCCGAATTCGATAAAGAAAAGCTGCAGGAGCGCCTGGCGAAGCTTGCTGGCGGCGTAGCGGTCATCAAAGTAGGTGCTGCTACCGAGACCGAGCTGAAAGAGAAGAAGCTGCGCATTGAAGACGCTCTGAACGCAACCCGTGCGGCAGTGGAAGAGGGTATTGTTGCGGGGGGCGGTACTGCACTCGTAAACGCTATCGCCGCTCTCGACAAAGTAACCGCAGAAGGCGACGAACTGACAGGTGTGAACCTGGTTCGCAAAGCTCTCGAAGCTCCTGTGCGTCAAATCGCTGACAACGCAGGTCTCGAAGGTGCGGTTATCGTTGAGCGTCTGAAGACCGAGAAAGTCGGCATCGGTTTCAACGCGGCAACCGGCGAGTGGGTAGACATGATCCAGGCGGGTATCGTGGACCCGGCTAAGGTTACCCGTTCCGCTCTCCAAAACGCTGCATCCGTAGCGGCCATGTTCCTCACCACCGAAGCTGTGGTAGCTGACAAGCCGGAAAAGGACAAAGGACCGGCAATGCCTGGCGGCATGGGCGGCATGGACATGATGTAATAATAAAGCGATCACCTTGAAAAAGTGACCGTTGATTCCCGAAGGAATCCTTGAGAAATCAAGGGTTCCTTTATTTTTATGACATCTAACCAAAACGTTGATTTTTTGGGATTGCAAATCAAATGCAAATCTTTAATTCGCTAAAGTGATTTTTTCCCGAAAAGAGCATCCCCGAATTCTTTTGCAACCTGCTCTTGAAGTCCGGGGAGAACATGAGAATAGGTGTCGAGAGTGATGTTGATCTTGGAGTGTCCCAGACGTTCTGACACAATCTTGGGGTGGACGCCTTGCTGGAGAAGAAGGCTTGCGTGGGCTCTGATTTGCATTGATCCGGGACATGGCGGTGCCGATCCCGATCCCGGGGCTGTTGCCAACGGCATGCCCGACCGTGGCAAGAAGGAAGACGATTATCAAGTGCTGTGTTGCGGAAGAAAATCATGGGGATTCTGTCCACCCATCTGAATGCCAGACAGCAGGAGATGCTGGAGCTTCTCGCACGGGAGGCGTATGCGTTTGCGGAAACCGCGTACACGCAATTAAAAGGGCATGAAAAACTCAGCCATGCACTGGATTATCTGGAGGCCCAGGCCAGGCTAAAAGGGATTCCGTTTGATGCGGCGCGGGCGAAGATCGCCATCGAAAAGGCGTGGCTGGAGATCGAGGGAATGCCGAAGCGGTTGCAGCAGAGATAACTGGACGAGGTTTATAAGTGGATTTTTCTTACAGTGAATGTAAATTGTGTCTCTGTACCTTTCAGATTCTTGAATTCTTGCATTTCTATAAAACTGTGAGGGGGGTGGTTGATAACGTAGCTTAATATTCATACGAGGTTGGCTATTTTTGGACTCAAATCAAAAATTGCAAAGGGGTTTTGCTAATGTGGGTTTTCACTTATCAAGGCGTTGGCGGTTATACTGAATCGGAAGGCGTTCGGGTCGACGACGGGCAACTTTTCTTTCAAGACGAAACCGCGTCTCCTGCCGTATTTTACACTTACGACCGCGTTTATGGTCAAGGTTGGGTTCCAATTAGGTCTGTCGCTATGCAAAATTCAACGTTCGGTATTATCTACGTTAACGGGGACGACGGGCTTCGTCATACCGAAGCGCTTTACCGTCTTGACACTTACAATTGTTCCGTTGATTCAAACTACTGTTTTTCCCTTGGTGGCTCTTTCTATGACCTTCGCCAGAATATGTCGGTTTATAGCTCCACTGGCTTTTTGTATGACACAATCGACTATATTACACACCAAGCTATTTTTGCGAATAATTATGGGTACACCAAGGTAACAACCCCAAGCGGTCTAAATTGTGGTGGAACGGGAATCCGTATTTGGGGTAAACGTCGTAAGTCGGACGGTCAGCTTATTCAATATGTGGGAGAGTATTTTGCTTCCGAGTTAGTTTGTAATGCCCCGAACAACTACATCATCAATACCAAATAAAGACTCTGAAAATAAAAAAACGGGGAGCGATGAAAGATTTCGCTCCTTTTTTTTCGTTATTTGACTTTCGGAACTAGCTTTTGCAAATTTATCCCTTCTCCAGTATAAAAGTTTTTGACTTCGAGTTGGTTATTGCCATAGTAGTCATGGAGCTGGATGGTGTAGGTATTCTTGTCTCCTTTGTTCCACCAAGCGATCACCAATCCGAGGTTTGTTACTCCATTTGGAACCAATGCCTTCTCAACTTTGGCATGCAGCTGCACCGCTTGTTGGGTGGTGATCGATTCACCTATAATTCCGACCAGCACATGGGCTTGATGTTGATTGTTGATGTCCTGTTCCCACTCCCAGAGGTTGTCTATCTCAAATCCGGCATTTTGAACCACCGACCGGAGTTTTTTCGCGGTTTCGCTTGTGTCGTCCCCTGGGTTCCGGTTGAATACAGTCATGGCATAGTTGATGTCTCCATCCGTTTTCCATTCCCGCTTGTAGCCGTATTCTGTAGTGTTCGGTGGCAGCTGCGGATCTGATTTGGTTTCTGTGGTGGGCGCTACTTCTAGCTGCGATTTTGGATCCGACAATTTGGTTTCCTCCTCTGCTATCGACTGTTTTCCGACCGATATTTCCACGGTTTCTTTGCTGCATCCTGTAAGCACAAGGATAGCGAGGATAGTTGCTGTTATTGCTTTTTTCATATTTCTTTACACTCTCCCGTTTTCCAAGTGTTTGTTATTTACCGTCGTTAAGGTAACGGTAATAACGGTTGAAAATTTCCTTCGCTTTTTGAACCCTCTGGTTGTCTAAATCTCCTCGTTCAAGATAAACTACAGCATTTCCGTAAGTATCCAGAACAAGTTCGTTTATTAATGGGACGGTATTCAAGGCTTTTAATTTCTTATATGCTTCTTCATCAAATTGCTTGTAAGGAAGTCCCAATTCTTTGTTTGTTCCTTGGGCCCAAATATACATATTTTGTCCGATCGTTTCGGGGAAAAGTTTACTTATTGCTTGCATATCACTACGTAATTCTTGAGCAGCATTAAAAGATCCTTCTTTACCTTTGGCTTGTTGTTCTACAATAACGTCATAACTATGTTTAAGAATCTTTGCAAATTCGTCTTTACGGTCGCCAATTCCGGGAAGTGCTTCGCTTAATTGCTGGGTGGAGACAGAATACTTCGGAGAGTCAGTATTGGGGGTTGGCGCAACCGAAGAATGCTTGCCGGGTTCAGCCACTTGACTGCCAAATTTTGATTTTATTTGATCGTAATTCATGATCCCGATCATCAATGCGATCGCGGCTGCAACCCCCGCCACACCGCCGGTAGCAAGTTTCATCCTTTTCCTTTTTCGATCAACGGCGGCTTGCCGCTTCATAAGTTCATTCATTTTTCCGCGTGCTGTATCAGGAACGTGCAGCTTTGGGAATTCACGCAATTCCTGAAACAGTTCCTTTTCTTCAGGTGTCCATTCCATAAAGGGCAACCTCCTTTTCCAATATCTCACGCAACGCTTTCATTGCACGATGTAATGTAATCTTCACTTTACTTTCTTTCCAACCAAGAATGGATGCGATTTCTGCCAGTGAAAATTCCTGTATGCCACGTAAAATGACAACGATACGATAATTAGGTATTAATGATTGAATCGCTTCGTACAGAATGCGTTTTCGTTCATTCATTTGCAGCAAATGATCAGGCAATTGTGGATCGTCCACAGGTTCCTTTTGCAAAACGAGATTTAGGGCTTTCAACCGTTCCTTTTTGCGAATGTGATCCAGTGCCACGTTTCGCGAGATGGACAAAATCCAGGTTTTGATACCGGAACGATTGTCAAATTGATGCAAGTTCCGGAAAACTTTAATGAACGTCTCATTTAATAAATCTTCCGCATCATTTCGATTCCCGATAAAATACATGAGAAATCGGTATACATCATCCCCATACTCCTGGTATAAGCTTTCCCATTCGTTCACCCGGTTCACCTCTTTTCGTTCTTTCATAGTGTTAGACGTTTGAAAATGAAAAAAGATATCAGTTAAGCAATTTCCGTTTCTTCGCCAAAGGATTCGATACACATCGCCTCGTCTACGTGCCGAGGCTTTTTTTATTTTTCAGGACTTTTATAATAGCAAGAGAAGAGGAGTGCAACATGAGGAAACTACTGGTCATAACATCTGCTTTTCTGTTCCTGGCCGGATGCTCACCAGGTGCAGAGAATCGGATCCAGCCAGCAGAACAAAGACCTCAGCAAAATGCTCAGGGTCAACAGGATTCGCAATCTGTACACATCAAGGGAAGATGGTCGACAGTCATCAAGGTATAGGACGGCGACACGGTGGAATTGGAAGGCGGAGAGAAGGTTCGGTTGATCGGCGTGAATACACCGGAGACCGTCAAGCCCGGCGTGAAACCTATGCCTTACGGGAAAGAAGCCAGCAATTTCACGAAATCCCAATTGCAGGGGAAGAAGGTCTTTGTTGAGGTAGATGTTCAGCCAAAAGATAAAACGGACGGACACTGTCATACCTTTATTTGCAGGAACCAAAGACTCAGGGTGACATAGAGAAATATATGTGTAACGCCATTTTGCTGAAAGAAGGTTACGCGAAGCTGATGACGATCCCACCGAATGTAAAATATGTGGATCTGTTTGTGAAACTGCAGCGGCAGGCAAGAAAAGAGAATAAGGATTCTGGGCGTTGGGCATTTATAAGGATTCTGCAACAAACTCCAGCGATGTGTTTCTGGATGGGAAGGCACAGAAGAATTAAGGATAACAAAGGGGCGTGAAAGTCCGTGAAACCGATCTAAGTAAAACCAGATCTCACGTGGCATTTAGCGCCCCTTTGAAAATCATTCAAATGGGTTAAATGGGATAAAGTACATGGACATGATGTAATAGAATCTCCTTGTGGAGTCGGGGAACCCCTTGTAAAGCAAGGGGTTTCTTGTTTTGTGCAGGATCATGCTGATCCCAACTCTACACAAACGTACGTTCTATTAGGTGATGAAAAGAAAAGCCCGAAATTGGGCTGCTCTTTTTCTATTTAATTCTCTTGATCTCTCGGATCTCAGACTCTTGTTCCAACGAACGAAGAGCCAAGGATTCAAGGATTTTGTCTTGTTTCTCCTGGATTTTCGCTAAGGAAGAGACCGCATCTTTGATATCTGAGACCTTTTCGTTGGTTGCTTTGACAGTGCCTATCAGCTGAATCAAGATGTCACCTTGCTGTTTTTGTTCAGTTTCGATTCTGTCAAGTCTTTCAAGGATCAAATCCAGTTTGTCACTCATATAAATCCCCTTCCAGCGTTACTCCACCTGCTTCCCCATTCACTGATTCTTCAACCGACTCAGTTCCAGTTCGTTTTGCGCGGTCTTATGATAGGTGTATTCGATATCGCTTTTCAGTCGGCGCAATTCCGATTTCACTTCAGAAAAACGATCGGTGATCTCGGAGCGAATTCCCTGTTGTCCACCTTTGAGGATCTGGATATCGGTTTGAATCGTGTCGATTTTGGATTCTACTCGACCAAGACGTTCACCCTGTTGCTCAAGACGTTCACCCTGTTGCTTAAGAAGTTCACCTTGTTGCTTAAGAAGTTCACCTTGTTGCTTTTGTTCGGTTATTACTTCCCGTAATTCAGTTTCGATTCTGCCAAGCTTTTGTAAAATCAGATCCAGCTTATCAGACATGAATATCATCCTTTCAGTCATTCTGGAATGACAATCTTTGCTCTGATTCCTTGTTGTTCAAGCAAATGCAGCAAATTTGGACCATCGATTCATTCGATTGGTTTGTCTTTTGCAAAACTTCCCCTATACGAGGATGATAACACGGACTAACAGATTTCGACACTTAACTAACTTGATTTGAGAAAATAGCAAGAATATAGCTTTATATTAACGGAATCCGTTACTATTATCTAGGTAACGGAAAACGTTACTTACGGAATCCGTAGCTTGATCTGAGCTCCACACCACATCCTCTCAGCCGCCTGGCGGGCGCAGGCATAGTAACGGATAGGGAGCTCTTTTATCAAGGGCTTCCTGTTTTTGTGCCAGGCTGTTCACACATCAAATTCAACCTTTGTCACTTGACCCTGAAACTGAACTGCTTCTTTCGGCAGAAGCAGGGGAGGGATTTTCCGGTTGGATGACTGCAAGATGACATTGTCTCCCTGGTAGAAAATCCGTTTGAGCTTGGCCCTGTCTCCATCTGCAAGCACTACGCCGATCTTTCCTTCATCAACAGAATCCTGAAGCCTGACAAGAACTCTGGAGCCCTCTTTAATGCCTTCGTCAATCATGGAATCGTCATTGACAATCAAATAAAAGTATTCTCCATCGGGAATTTCCTCTTTTGCCACCAGTCTGTAACCGACCACTTGCTGCTTTTCATACAGTTCGTTTCCGGCTTTGATAAATCCCAGAACCGGAATTCGAATCAGCTTCGCGGTCACATACCGGGATTTGTTTTCGGTTACATGGCTCTCATATCCGGTTGGCAAATAGCCGGCCGCTCTCATCAGGTCTTCATACGGATGCCCGGTTGCCTTGGAGATTCGTTTCAAAGTTTCCGGGGACGGTTTGATTGGCTCCCCCGTTCCCCGGCGGATGCCTTTTTCCAAATCGGCGTAATAGGTATGGCTTACTTCAGCCAGTTCTGCCATTTCCCGCAAACTTCGTTGACCACGTAACTTTCGAAGCAAATTACCCAATTCATTCATTCTGAACACATCCAAAATGTAAGCTGTATATAACAAATTGTAAACCAAACCTGACAAAGACAAAACAGAAAGATTGTTGAACATAGTTGACACTAAGTTGCACGTAATTTACAATTTGGGGTAGGAATCACATTTTGTAAAGAGGGGACTGATTTTGAGAAATATTGTTCGAAAACTGCGCAGGGATATGAATTTATCACAACAAGAACTGGCGGATGCTGTGGGGGTCTCCCGCCAAACCATCATTGAAATTGAAAAAGAAAAATCAGACCCCTCCGGTTCCCTCATGCTCAAGATTTCGAATTTCTTTGGGAAAGATCCGAGAGAGATTTTTTTTACCGACGATGTAAACTTTGTACAACAAAAAGGAACCGATTAAAATGATTTTCCGCAGGTTCCTTCCCAAAACCACAGTCGATAAAGGGGAGTAGGTATGTTTAAAGTTCGGGCGAACAATCTGGTGGATGCAGCCATCAAGGAAATTGAATCAGCCATGGAGCATCTGGAAGCAGCCCAGTCTGCGTTACAAAGCGCTCCGAGTCTGCACTGGGCAAACGTCTGTAACAAACTGTTGGATCTGAAAGAACTGCGTGATATTTTGAAAGAATACGGGGGATAGGAGAATCGGAATCGCCAGCAGGTATGGTTGCTGGCGAATTTTTTTGCGCAAAACCTGCCATTTATCGCCAAAAATATGGCGATTCTCCGAAAAAACCGCAGAAAGCGACAGGAAATCCACGAAACTCGTCGAATAAGTATGGATATCGCTTGGTTTATCATCGAGAAATCTGCTTTCGATGCGATGACAATCGATAGAAGGGAGATCGATCATGGCTTCAAGGAAATGGATGGCAGGGGTTCTTACGGCTGCCATGCTGCTGACACCGGTGTTTACAACGGCTCAGGCAAGTATTGAATCGGACCAACAACGGCTTGATGAACTCAGGCAGCAATATAACCAGAGAATGCAGGAAATCAAGAAACTTCGCAGCGATGAGAAAGACTTGGAGAAAAAGCTGGCGATCATCAACCAGCAAATTGCAGAGTTAGATCAACAGATCAACGCCATTCAGGCGGAAATCAATGCGGGTGCCGCCAAGATCCGGGAACTGGAAGTCGAGATCAAGAAGACGCAGGACAAGCTGGAAACAAGGAAAAAGATGCTCAAACAGCGTCTGCGTGTAATGTATGAAGACGGAGACGTTTCCTATCTGGAGGTCCTCTTCCAATCCACCGACTTCAGCGACTTTATTGATCGTATGAGCACGTTGTCGCTTGTGGTCAATCAGGACAAGCGTCTGGTGGAGGGCATTAAGGAAGAGAAACGCAAACTGGACGAGACCCAGGCGCAGTTGAAACGCGAACAGGATTTGCGCCAAGTCCGTCAGAACGCCATGTACGCCGCCAAGGCCGAACAGGACAAGATCAAGAAAGAGCAGCAGGCGATTCTGGCGCAGGTTCAGAAAGAACGCCAAATTACTGAAGCGCAAGCCAAGAAGGAAGAGCAGGAGATACAGGCAATTGAGGCGCAAATCGCGGCTGCAATCGCCGCCAAACTGAACGGCGGCAAAGGCATCAAGAGTGCCGGGAATTGGACATGGCCGGTTCCCTCTTCCCGGGTGATTACTTCCGGCTATGGACCGCGTTGGGGCACCATGCACGCCGGAATCGATATTGCCGGACCTGTCGGAACACCGATCGTTGCGGTCGACAATGGCGTGGTTCGGTTCGCGGGGGCTGCGCAAGGGTTCGGTCACTGGGTCGTTATAGAACACGCTGGCGGCATTATGAGTGTATACGGACACATGTACGGCAATCAGATCTATGTTTCGGTCGGTCAGGAAGTAAAACGCGGCCAGCAGATCGCGGGTATCGGAAGCGACGGTCAGTCCACAGGACCGCATCTGCACTTCTCGGTTGCTACGGGGATCAGCGGAAGCCGGATGTTGTACGTAAATCCGGGTCCGTATCTGGGTTTATAATAGATCAAGTAACCAAAACACTCTCGGGGATGTCCAATTCTCCGAGGGTGTTTCTTTCATAGCAGGGCCAATTTTTCCCGCGTGCCAGTTTACGTAAAGAATGATAGGTTAATAATAGGAACGTAGATATGGAATAAGGCATTTTCTCATTTTGGGAAGGTATCGCCATTCTGGCAGCGAATTGGAAAAAGATAACACTGATTCAGTGACTGGAGGATTTGACGGGAATGAAGCTGACGGACGAACAACGGCTGGTGGACACGAATTACGACAAACCTTATGCATTGCTGCAGCAAGTGGTTGCAAATGTGGAGAAAGTTATTGTCGGAAAATCCGAAGCCGTTCATTATTGCCTTGTGGCGCTGCTAAGCGGCGGCCACGTTCTCCTGGAAGACGTGCCGGGTGTAGGAAAGACCATGCTGGTAAGGACACTTGCCAAATCGCTGGGCTGTTCCTTCAAGCGGATTCAGTTTACACCGGACTTGCTTCCGTCGGACGTGACCGGGGTTTCCATATACAATCAGAAAACACAGGAGTTTGAGTTCCGGCCGGGGCCCATCATGGCCAATATTGTCCTGGCGGACGAGATCAACCGGACGTCTCCCAAAACGCAGTCGGCCCTGCTGGAGGCAATGGAGGAAGGAAACATCACCGTGGACGGGGTCACGCATGTCCTGCATAAGCCGTTTATGGTGCTGGCTACCCAGAACCCCATCGAATACGAGGGAACCTTCCCGCTGCCGGAAGCCCAGCTGGATCGCTTTCTGTTAAAAATCAGCCTTGGTTACCCGAGCATGCGGGATGAGATTGACATCTTGTCCCGTCAGGAGAAAGGCCATCCCATTGAACAGCTTGAGCAAGTGCTGGATCTGGAAACCATTCAATATCTGAAGGAAGCCGTCCAGGAGGTGTATGTGGAGCCAAGCGTCCGAGAATACATTGTGAAAGTTGCCACCGCTACAAGGGAGAACCGAAATGTGTACCTGGGAGCATCTCCCCGGGGGTCGATTGCGTTGTTGAAAGCCTCCATGGCTCTTGCCTTTATCCTGGGACGTGACTTTGTGGTGCCTGACGATGTGAAGCGGTTAGTGCCTCTTACCTTTGGCCACCGCATCATTCTCAAGAGCGAAGCACGGTTGTCAGGGGTGACGGTGCAGGACGTACTGCAGGATGTGATGCGAAGCGTTCCGGTTCCCATTGCGAGAGACGGGGAGAGAAGATAAGTGCGGAAGACCTTTGGCTTGTATGCACTCCTGTTTCTTGTGCTTGCTTCCACATACTCTTACGCAAAATTTCAGGGGGGATACGCTTCCTGGTTCTTGTTTGCCGCCACCAGCGTAATTGTTTTGTATGAGATCCTGACCCGTCTTTACGCCGGTCAACGCCTGACAAGCACAAGGCGAATCTCCGCCAATAAACTGACGGCCGGTTCCGGTCTGGAGGTGGACCTGGAAGTCAGATCCCAGTCAAAATGGCCGCTGGCCTGGTTGGTGGTGGAGGATGTGATCCCGCACCGGTTGGTCATTCGGGGTGCGGAAAACAAAAGAATCTTCTTCCCGGGATTTGAAAAACAGATCCGGATGAAATACGTGATTCCCAACATGCAAAGGGGCAAATACTCCCTGCAGGACACGATTCTGCAAACGGGGGATATTCTGGGGCTCTATCGAAAAAAAGCCGTCCACTCCCGTCACGACGAAGTGACTGTATATCCGAGAATTGTGCCTGTAAGATACTGGCATACGGTCAACCAGTTCAATGCGGGGATGTCCTACGCGCAAAACCGGATGGCAGAAGATACCACAAACGTGCTTGGAGTCCGAGATTACGCGCCTGGAGACCGGTTATCCCGCATTCACTGGCGGGCAACAGCCCGAACGGGTGCCCTCAAATCGAAAGAATTTGAACTGCATGTAACCAACGATCTGATGTTCTTTCTGAACCGCTGTCAGAAGGATTACGGGGCGGCCGGGGGGCCGGTGTTCGAGACGGCTGTGACCGCAGCCGCTTCCCTGATTCGTTACGGTTTGGAGAGGAAGTATACTGTCGGTCTTGTTTCACACGGGATGGAAAAGAAGATTTTCCCGGTATCCCGCAACCAGGAACAATTCATCAAGATTTTGGATCATTTGGCAATTGTACAGCCGGATTCAGACCTGTCTTTTACGGATACCGTGCTGAAAGAGATCAGCTACCTGACGCGGGGTTCGACGGCCGTGCTGGTTACCCCTGTTGTGGACGGGGAAATGGTCAAGCTCGTGGGACTGCTTGACTATCGAAAGATTAAGACGGAATTTTTCCTGATCAAGAGTTCCTCCATGATTACACAGGCCGAGCGGGAGATGATCGGCAAGCTGGCGCTGTTCGGAGTGCATGCGTATTTTGTTGGGAGTGAACAGGAATTGGAGGAAGCGGTAAGGGGGCCGGTTGTTCATGCAGCGTACATCTAATTGGATTACCGGCACTTTTTCAAGGGATTTTCTGTTGACCGCCATCTTGTTCGTCTGGCTGTACCAGTTGTTGGCTCCGCTGGGGCAGGCGGGCGGCATCCCCGACATGGACGGGTTCTACCTGTTTGTGGCTCTGTTGTTGGGAATTGAGTTGTTGGTTCCCGCTCGGATTGTCCAGATTGGCTTGAAACTGGCACTTATGTTCTCGTTTATGCATTATTTTTATTTCTTTGGCGAGAAGATCTGGGAGTTCAAATGGATTCTGGATCTGGGGAGGGAACTGTCGGTCGGATTCAATCTGCTGGTGGAGCGGAACTTTACGGATGTGCCCGAGATTACCCGGACGTTTCTGTTTCTTCTGTTCCTCTGGTTAACCGCTTCTGTCTATCGAAATGCAATGATCAGCCGGGTATGGTTGTTTGTGCTGCTGTTCATCGGGGAGCTTGTGATTGGCGTGATTGATACGTTCTTCCCGCCGGATGCTTCCGGATATGTGGTTCGCTACTTTCTGCTTGGGGTTATCATGTTGTCGCTTTCCCAACTGCCGGAACTGGAAAAATGGGCCCGCATTCCGAAAAGAATGCGAGGTTGGCCAGCCAAATGGGTGGTGTGGACGTTGGTTGTGACTGCATCAGCTGTCGGAACCGGCATGGCTGCCCCCAAACTCCCTCCTTCCTGGCCGGATCCCGTTTCCTTTCTGCAGGGGAAAGCGGTCAATGAGGGGCTGAACGGTCCGAAAAAAATCGGGTACGGGAACGACGACAGCAATCTGGGCGGTCCGTACGAGATGGACGAGACGATTGCCTTCACGGTACTTACCAATCAGGAAGGGTACTATCGCGGAGAGTCGAAAGCGGTATACACAGGGAAGGGTTGGGCTGATAACGGTTTTACGGTGGCTCCCCGTTTCCCGCTTCAGGAAACAACCCAACAGTTCCGAGACGACTATGCGATTCAGGCGGATGTCCGGACCAAGTACGTTCGTCAGCAAATCCAGATGGAAAACGGCCAGTTTGACGTGTTGTTGGGACAATACCAAATTGAAAACGTCCAGCCAAATCCGTCTGGCGGAAGCCGGTTTTCCATCAAATACTTTACCCCGACAGCTTGGCGTATGGCGTCCGATCTTCGGAAGGGGACCATTTATGATGTGGTGTCCCATGTGCCTTTCTATGACCCGGAGGGGATTCAAACACGGGAGGAGAAGTTCTGGCAGGAGACAAACAAGCAGGCATTTATGGATTTGATACGACAGAAGCGGTATGAAGCATACATGAACCTGCCTGGCACGCTGCCCCAGAGGGTGCGGGACCTTGCTGTTACGATTGCGGGCAATAAGGAGAATTTCTACGAAAAAGCAAAAGCGATCGAAGAATACCTGCGAACCAACTACACCTATGAAACGAAAGACGTTCCCTTCCCGGCCGCCGATCAGGATTTTGTCGACCAGTTCCTGTTTGACAGCCAAAGAGGGTATTGTGACCACTTCTCTTCTTCCATGGTGGTGTTGGCCAGATCTGTCGGGATGCCGGCAAGATGGGTGAAAGGCTTCACCGCCGGGGAGCAGGACACAACCCCCGTCCCGGGCAGTGACATGAAGAAATATCTGGTTCGCAACAAGAATGCCCACTCCTGGGTGGAGGTCTGGATTCCGGGAACCGGATGGGTTCCGTTTGAGCCGACTGCCACTTTCGCCCAACCTGTGGTGCAGGAAGTGACTCCGGTGGCTGCCCCGGAGCAGCCCGCCGAACAAACGGAAAGAAAAGAACCTGACAATCCGCAGCAAACGGATGACAGCGTCAAAGTGACATATGAGATTAACTGGAGACTGATTGGGTCCGTCACTTTGGCACTGTGCATACTGCTGCTTGCTGCGGGATTCCTGTTCCGCCGCCGCCTGCTGATCGCCTTCTATCTGAAGCGGTCTGCCGGGAAAGGTGATGACGGGAAGTTACAGATTGTTCATGCCATAGACCGTTTGTTGACGATTATCCAAAGATTCGGTTTGCGTCGGGATCCGAATGTGACAGTCAGGGAGTTTGGGGCGGAAATGACAGCCAAAGGCTTTCGTGGGAATGAGTGGATTCAGTTGGTCCGAATTTTTGAGCGGGTTCGTTATGGCAACAAACCGGTTGAAAAGAAGGAAGTAATGGAATCACAAGAGCTTTGGGAACGCATCGTTCGAAAAATAGGACGAACAAACAAGCGTTGACTTGCAAATAATGTTCGTGTAAACTGATGTCGGAAACGCTCGTATAACGTCGGGGATAGGGCCCGACAGTCTCTACCAGGTCACCGTAAATGACCTGACTACGAGGCGGTTGTTCGGCAAGTCTTGATTCGCGACCACCGTTTTTGCCTCGTATTTGACTGTCAATCTTTGCTAATCCTAGTAAGGAAGTCAAATTCAACGGGCAAAACCGGTGTTTTTTATTTTCTAATCAGTCTTGGGGGCTAGATGGGCAGTGAAACATGAATCTGTTGTGGTACTCGATTTTGGCGGACAGTACAACCAGCTGATCACCCGGCGCATTCGGGAACTGAACGTTTACTCAGAGTTGCTTCCGCCAACCGTTACGGCTGACAGGCTGAAAGAGATGGGAGTAAAAGGGGTTGTCTTCTCGGGCGGTCCCAATTCTGTGTATGCGGAGGGCTCACCGAAAGTTGACCCTGCCATTTTTGAACTGGGCGTTCCGATTCTGGGAATTTGTTATGGAATGCAGCTGATTGCCCACCACTTTGAGGCGAAAGTGGAGCGGGCGGCTGTGCGGGAATACGGAAAAGCGATGATCGAAGTTCGTTCCGATTCGATTCTTTACAAGAACCAACCTGGAGAACAGCAGGTATGGATGAGCCACAGCGACCTGGTGCTGGCACCTCCGGCCGGTTTTCAGGTGGACGCTTCCACGGAGCATGCTCCCGTTGCGGCCATGAGTTCCCCGGATCGCAAAATCTACGCCGTTCAGTTCCATCCGGAAGTGAACCATTCCATCCATGGCCAAGAGATGCTCAGGAACTTCCTTTACGAAGTTTGCGGTTGCCGCGGAGAGTGGACGATGGGATCTTATGTGGACGAAGCAATTGCCGATATCCGGTCTGTTGTCGGGGGCAAAAAAGTGCTCTGTGCGTTGTCCGGCGGTGTGGATTCTTCGGTGGCGGCCGTCTTGGTACACCGGGCTATCGGTGACAATCTGACCTGCATGTTTGTGGATCACGGCTTGCTCCGCAAGAACGAGGCGGATCTGGTCATGCAGACATTCGCCCAGGAATTTCACATGAACGTGGTCAAAATTGACGCAAAAGAACGGTTCCTGGCCCGTTTGGCGGGAGTCACCGACCCCGAACAGAAGCGCAAGATTATTGGTGAAGAATTTATCCGGGTGTTTGAGGAGGAATCGAAGAAACTCGGTCATTTCGATTATCTGGCGCAGGGCACACTTTATACAGACATTATCGAAAGCGGAACCGCCACGGCAGCCACCATCAAGTCCCACCATAATGTGGGCGGACTGCCGGAAGACATGCAGTTTGAACTGGTGGAACCGCTGAAGACGCTGTTCAAGGATGAAGTGAGGGCCCTTGGCACCGAGTTGGGAATTGCCGATGAAATTGTCTGGCGGCAGCCGTTCCCGGGGCCGGGTCTGGCAATTCGCATTATCGGCGAGGTAACGGAGGACAAGCTGGATCTGCTGCAAGAGGCAGACTGGGTGGTCCGGGACGAGATCAAAAGATCCGGATTGGACCGGGAGATTTGGCAGTACTTCGCGGTCTTGCCCAATATCAGGAGCGTCGGGGTCATGGGAGATGAACGGACCTATGCCTATACCATCGGCATCCGGGCTGTCACTTCCAAAGACGGGATGACAGCCGACTGGGCGAGAATTCCCTTTGACGTGCTTGAGCGGCTTTCGACCCGTCTTGTCAATGAAGTGCCTCATGTAAACAGGGTGGTTTATGATATAACTTCCAAACCGCCTGCCACGATTGAGTGGGAATAAAAGAAAGGGAGGACATCAAGCAATGGAAAAATTCTTCCGATTGCAGGAAAACAACACGAATGTTCGCACTGAGATCATTGCAGGGATCACCACGTTTATCACGATGGCTTACATTCTGATCGTGAACCCGCTGACCCTGACGGCTGGCGGGGCTACCGGAATGGAATTTAACGCCGTATTCGTGGCGACCGCTCTGGGGGCAGGTCTGGTCACGATCCTGATGGGATTGCTTGTGAATTTCCCGATCGCTCTGGCACCGGGCATGGGGCTGAATGCCTACTTTGCAGCCGTCGTCCTCAGTTCCAACGGGCAGATTACCTGGCAAATGGCACTGGGTGCCGTCTTTATCTCCGGTCTTATTTTTATCCTGTTAACCTTGACCAAGATTCGGCAGATGATGCTGGAGGCGGTGCCTAAATCCCTCCGTGCGGCAGTGACAGTGGGGATCGGGTTGTTTATTACCATCATCGGATTCAAGAACAGTGGCTTGCTGACTGCGTTTTACATCGGGAAAGATCCGGCGCAGCCGCTCAAGAACATTGGCGGTTTTGACTGGCTGATGCAATTGGGGAACTTTATCCATGACAAAGGGATTATGCTTGCGGCTATCGGCTTGCTCGTGACCAGCATCTTGATGGCGATGCGGGTTCCTGCCGCGATTTTGCTTGGAATCATTATCACAACGATTATCGGCATCCCGATGGGAATTACCAATCTTGGCTCCTTGGCCAACGCGAATTGGATCCCCGATTTTTCCAATCTGGCGATTGGCAGCCTGGATATTGCGGGTGCCATTAACGCGGGTCTGTTGACCATTATCTTTACCTTTACCTTTGTGGAATTGTTTGATACATTCGGAACCTTGACGGGTACTGCCGCGAAAGCAGGGCTTCTGGACAAGCCGGACGGCAAAGAAAAAATCGGCCGCGCAATGCTGGTGGATGCAGGTGGCGTAAGCTTGGGTGCACTGCTTGGAACCAGTACCATAACTGCATACATTGAAAGTGCTGCAGGTGTTTCCCAAGGCGGACGTACAGGCCTTACCGCTGTCACAACTGGCGTGCTGTTCCTGCTCGCCCTGTTTCTTGCTCCGTTGGCGCTGCTTGTACCGGGGCAGGCAACTGCTGCTGCGCTGATCATCGTGGGTGTATTGATGATGGGAGCGGTAAAAGATATCGAGTGGAATGATTTCGTGTATTCGATCCCTGCGTTCCTGACAATCGTGATCATGCCTTTCACCTATTCGATCGCAAACGGAATTTCCTTCGGGATCCTGTTCTTTGTAATCCTGGCTTTGGCCAACAACCTGGTGGGCGGAAAGCACAAGATCCACTGGCTGATGTGGGTGCTCAGCGCACTGATTCTGGTCAGATTCTTCTTTACGGAATTGAATGTGTAACTTGCACAATTCACCGGGCTGTCCCAAGTGGGGGCAGCCTTTTTTCGTGGTATTATGCAAGTAAGGGATTCAGAGGTCCCTATTTCTGTACTTAGGGAGCAATATATTGAAGCAGGGGATTTTCAGGCACTTATTTCGAGGATTTTTAGGGGGAAGCCCTTGAAATCCCACCAAATAAGACCTACTAAACCCCTTATTGTCAGAAAGGGAGCCAGGTGATACACAATAAGTTCCTCAAAGTCTCTTGTTTTTGGAATCGTCTCCCGAAGTTATGGGTGAGCAAGCAGCTTTCTGAAATGAAGGGTCTGCCGATTCGTGGCACTAGCCCGATTTTTGGCTAGAGGGTATAATAGGTACGAACATCTGACAGATGGGAGACTGTTCGAATGTACCACAGAAGAGAGACACGCCCGGTGCAGGTGGGCAATTTGACAATAGGCGGCAATGATCAGGTCATCATTCAAAGCATGACCATGACCAAGACCCATGACGTGAAAGCTACGGTGGAGCAGATTCACCGTCTGGAAGAAGCGGGCTGCCAGGTGGTCCGTGTAACGGTGAACAACGAGGAAGCGGCTGCAGCGATCAAAGACATCAAGAAAGAGATTTCCATCCCCCTGGTGGCGGATATCCATTTTGACTATAAACTGGCGCTGAAGGCCATTGAGAACGGCATCGACAAGGTTCGCATCAATCCCGGCAACATCGGTCGTCGCGAACGTGTGGAAGCGGTGGTCAAAGCCTGCAAGGAGCGAAATATTCCGATTCGGATTGGTGTGAACGCCGGTTCCCTGGAGAAGCATATCCTTGACAAGTACGGGTATCCGACCGCGCAAGGGATGCTTGAAAGTGCTTTGCACCACATTCGGATCCTGGAAGATCTTGATTTCCGGAACATCATTGTGTCAATGAAAGCGTCCGATGTCCCTCTGGCGATTGAGGCATACCGTCTGGCGGCGGAATCGTTCAATTATCCGCTGCACCTGGGGATCACCGAGTCCGGCACTTTGTTTGCCGGAACCATCAAGAGTTCCGCCGGGCTGGGGACGCTTCTGAGCATGGGGATAGGCAATACCATCCGTGTGTCGCTTAGCGCAGATCCGGTGGAAGAAATCAAAGTGGCAAGGGAACTGCTGAAAGTATTCGGTTTGGTTTCCAATGCTGCAACGCTTGTTTCGTGCCCGACCTGCGGCCGGATTGAAATTGACCTGATCAGTGTGGCAAACGAAATTGAGGAGTACCTTTCCAAAATCAAGGCGCCGATCAAAGTGTCCGTTCTGGGATGCGCCGTGAATGGCCCCGGGGAAGCCAAGGAAGCGGATATCGGGATTGCCGGTTCGGTTGGGGAGGGATTGCTGTTCCGTCATGGCGAGATTGTGCGGAAGGTCCCTGAGAAGGATCTGGTGGCGGAATTAAAGAAAGAGATTGACCTGTTGGCGGAGAAATACGAGAAGACAGGTTCACTGAAATAAATATCGACTATGTTAAGACACCTTGGTCAATTCAAAGTGTCTTTCTGTATAATTGGAATTGAACTTCCAGACGAAGTGAGGGGATTTCAGATGCAGGTAGATACTGATATAAAGAATCAACTCCACACAATTTTCTCGGCTTCACCCGCCGTCCAAAAAGCTATTCTATTTGGTTCACGTGCCAGAGGAGACTGCAATCCCCGTTCTGATATAGATTTGTCAATTGAAGCTCCGGAAAAAGAAACATTACAGAAAGCATTTCAAGCCGAATGGTTGGTGGATGAGACTGGCACAGTGGATTCGAGAATGGAGAGCAAGTTGATGATGAGTTTATTACAGAGAATCGTGCGTTTATGATGTATAGTCCGCTTCTGGCGGAGGGACAGTAGCTATAGAGAGGCCAAGTGGTTGGAACAATCGTTCCGCTCACTTGGCCTAAACGTCCGGTCACGTTTCGCTCACTTACGAGTTACTAGCGACGATCTCCCCGCTCCTGCTCCTGTTCCGCCTTCAAAGCATCAGGCGAGACTATCACGGGTGGTGCGCTGTTAAAGTCACCTAGGGTGATAAAAGCATCTACAGCATATGGTACACTTTCGTAAAGTCTTGCACTGATATGGGATTTAACTAGATGAGCAGTTGATTTATCGAAGTAGAGAACGAGTTTCGAGTGAGAAGGTGCCAATTCCTCATAGTCATTGCGGAAATACCCATACTTAGCAGCTCTGGCTTGCTTCATGGCTCTGTAATCATCCCCTGTCAAGCGGAACACAACCATCTGGTATCCATCTTCTTCAAGTAACTCTGTATAGGGAAGATACTCTTCAATATCCTCGTTTTTGAGAAAAGATGCGAAAGGATTGCTTGCTTCCATACTTTCTCTTTCAGACAGAGTTTCGACTTTCCATTTCTTTGGGTCACGATAATGCAGGGAGTATACTTTACCGTTTGCAATATAGAAGTTCCACTCTTTTAGAAGGTTGTCAGCAAAGTTGGGGGGCAGATTGGAAGTGGAGCCCGGACTGGTTTGCACATGTACAGCCAGTGGTTCCTTATGAAAAACAGCCTTTGCCTCACCCGAAACATCCAATTTAGCCAACGTAATTGGGAGTTGTGCGTGAATCTCATATTGAGCCTTGGCTGTGAAGGAGTTCAACTGCTGCATTGCATCACGCGACTTGACGAGTTGAGTCCGAATGACAGCCCATTTGTCCAAAGTTGCCTGACTGGGCCCCAAGCGTACTTCATTCGTTTTGGAGTCCCAAGTAATAGGCAGGCCAAAAGTCTCTGCCAAGAATCTAGCTGGTAGCACAGGTTGGCCATCCTGCAGTTTGGGTTTGGGTGACACGGGGATGGCTTGCCCATTTTTCACCACAGTTCCCTGTTTAAAATCAATTTGGAGTCGGACGTCAGCTTTAATGATTTCTGCCTGAGTAGAATCAGAGTTAAAGAAAACACTTGCCCCCAAAGCCTTAGCCACAGGGTCTACTTCAACGAGCAACCGCCCCTCTTCCGTTTGTAGAGGAGCATTAAATGCCACAGGCTTTCCTTCTACATAAACAGAGAACAGAGGCTTCGGTGGTACATACTTGCCCTGGTTAGCCAGAGTTGTACTAGCGGGGATCGTTGAACCAAACAGAATTGCCGCTGCTATCAGTATCGAACCCAGTTTAAACTTTTTCATATAACCCTCCTCAGTACTCATCAATCTGGTTCTGGTTAATATTTCAACAGAAGTTTCTCCTGTCCTTTAACGAACATTAAATACCCTAACGATAAAATCTTTCGACTTTTGGTTGACACGCCATCTAGTGACCGGGTAAATTGGTCGTGGGACTAAATGAGTAATCTCAAATTTGACCTGTTGGTGGAGAAATACGAGAAGACAGGTTCACTGAATAAAGATTGAGTTAGGCAAACGATGCGGCACCTTGGGATGAGACTAAGGTGTCATTTTTCAATTTGGAGGTCACTATATGGAGGAACCCCGGATGAAAACGAAAACCCCCAAACTGCCTTTAACCCCGGAAGAATGGGGTAACCTCAAGCGGAACAGAATCACATTGGCACAGATTGCTGACCTGGAGCCGGAAGAGTTGGCAAGAATCCTGCAAGTCTCTATTAACCGGGGCAAGACTCTGCATGCACTGGCGGTTTTTCAACAAATTCCTTCCATTGGTCCGAGGTTCGCAGAGGACGTGGTTGGGCTGGGGTATTATTCGCTGGAGGAGCTGCAAGGATCCGATGGGGCGAAACTGTTTGATCAATTGGAACAGCAGTGCGGGGGTTGGATCGACCCGTGTGTGGAGGATCAATTCCGGTTGCTGGTTCATTTCGCCAACAATCCGGAAAGCGACAAGTCCTGGTGGGATTTCACAGAGGCAAGAAAGGAATATCGAATGCAGCACGGCTATCCGGAAAACCGGCCGAAGACAGCTTGGAACGACCCCGCAAGGCAGGAGAAACAAACTTGATCCGGAGGAACCACATGAACGAATTCAGTTTGCGCCCGCGACGGCGGAGTTGGCTGCGGATGAAGTTGGGCAGGCTCTATTTTTCCCTTAAGAGATATATTCAATGGCATCTGTCGGGCACCGGTTTCGCTCAGGAAAAATGGGACGGGCGTGTGGGAGATGCCCCTTTTTTATATGTGGTGTTTGAGCATCGTTCCTTGCTTTACCGGCAGCTTCGGAACGTCGATATGTGGTTGCAGAAAAATAAGGTGCATAATTTGCAACTGGCGGTTCCCAAGCTGAACGGGTTGATCCTGAGACCGGGCGAGACCATGAGTTACTGGAAGCTGATCGGCCCTCCCACGAAGCGAAACGGATACTTGAAAGGGATGGTGCTGCATGAGGGAACCTTCCAACCGGATTACGGAGGAGGTCTGTGCCAACTGTCCAATCTCATCTATTGGGCGACATTGCATACACCTTTGACGGTTACAGAACGGTACCGACACCAGTATGATGTGTTTCCGGATGCGGACCGCACGCAGCCTTTTGGGAGCGGTGCCACCTGCGCTTACAATTATGTGGATTTGCAGATTCGCAATGATACCGATGTCACTTTTTGCCTGCAGCTGGATCTGACCGACACCCACCTGGTTGGGGTGTGGCTTGCCGATCAGCCGATTGCGAAAACTTATGAAGTCTATGAAAAACATCACCGGTTTACACAGGAACTCTGGGGCGGGCATGTCCGTCATAACCAGATTTGGCGGAGGGTATTCGAGAATGGGGAGCAAGTGGATGATGAGTTGGTAACAGAGAATCATGCGTTGATGATGTACAGTCCGCTGTTGGCGGAAGGTGAAAAAACTTAGTCGAAAAAGCGAGAGGTCCCAGCTCATTTACGAACGTTTCTTCCTGGTTAGTTAAAATTGTTCGCCTTTTGCGTTGACACCCCCCACCATCACTGGTACACTGTTTATGGATGACACTTCAATTGAATACTCGTATATCTTCGGGAATATGGCCCGAAAGTCTCTACCCGGTTACCGTAAATAACCGGACTACGAGTTGAAAGCGAATCTAGGGTTCCGGTAAACCCCCCCAAAGCCTTTATAAGCAGAGGGGGTTTATGTCTGGTCCAAGCGATTCACATGCCGGTTGGCATGACACCGAAGGGATAAAAGCCCAGGCGGGCAGGTTTCGCTCGCTTACGAGGAAGAAACTTGCCCTGCCTGGGTTTCTGTTTCTGGAATGTGGAATAATAAGGCGGATGAATGGAGGTACCATAATGAGGAAACCGTTGGTGGGAGTGATCATGGGGAGCCAATCCGATTGGGATACCATGCGGGAAGCGTGCGTGATCCTGGACGAACTGCAGATTCCTTATGAGAAAAAAGTGGTATCAGCTCATCGTACGCCTGACCTAATGTTTGAATATGCGGAGACCGCCGTCGAACGCGGTCTGGAAGTGATCATTGCGGGAGCGGGCGGGGCCGCCCATCTGCCCGGTATGGTGGCAGCCAAGACCGTGCTGCCGGTGATCGGTGTTCCTGTGCAGTCAAAGGCCCTCAACGGGCTGGACTCCCTGTTGTCCATCGTCCAGATGCCGGCGGGAGTTCCTGTAGCAACCGTCGCCATTGGCAAAGCAGGCGCTGCCAATGCGGGATTGCTGGCCGCTCAGATCCTTGGCACGACTCGACCGGAGATCCGGGAACTGTTGGAGAAAAGGCGGTCGGCTATACGGCAGCAGGTAATGGAAAGCGGGGAACTGGCATGACGGACGCTTCGGGACAGTTGAAAGAGAAGCGAACAAGGAACGAGTATCCGAGAATCCTGCCCGGCAGCACCATCGGGATCTTGGGTGGCGGCCAACTGGGTCGCATGATCGCGCTTAAAGCCCGTGAAATGGGATACCGGATCGTCACGATGGATGCAACTGCTGATTCTCCCTGCGGACAAGTGGCCGATGAGGAATTCGTGGCATCGCTGGACAACTTGGAAGCGGCCCGGAAGATGGCCAAACGGTCAGATGTCTTGACCTACGAATTCGAAAACGTCAGTGACGAGATGGTCCGGGAGTTGGAACAGGAATCCTATCTGCCTCAAGGGGGCCATGTGCTTCATGTTACAAGACACCGGATTCGGGAAAAATCGGCCCTGGAAGCAATCGGGGTTCCGGTGGCACCATGGCGGCCAGTACACTCACTTGGGGATCTGGAACAAGCAGTGTCGGATCTGGGGTTTCCCTGTGTGCTGAAAACAGCCACCGGAGGCTATGACGGGAAAGGCCAATATGTACTGCGGGAACAAGCTGACATCGAACGCGCCTGGAAAGGGCTGGAAAAATCGTTGGACTCCGGGATTTCGCCCGATGCGATGGCCTCCGCTAGAATGCCTGAACTGGTTCTCGAGGGCTGGGTCGATTTTGACAAGGAACTGTCGGTTGTTGCCGCCCGCAATGGCTCGGGGGAGGTCCGCACCTTCCCGACAGCGGAAAACATCCACCGGGAGAATATCCTGCACCAATCCATTGTGCCGGCCCGGATTCCGGATGAAGCAAATCGTCTGGCACAGGAACTGGCAATCCGAATTGCCGAAAAGCTGAATGTGGTCGGACTTATCGCAGTCGAGATGTTCTGGAAAGAAGGCGTCCTGTTGGTCAACGAACTGGCTCCGAGGCCCCATAATTCAGGCCACTACACGATGGATGCCTGCATGACGTCCCAATTTGAGCAGCATATACGGGCCGTTTGCAATCTTCCGCTTGGAGACACCGATCTGTTAACGCCCGTGGTGATGGTCAACATTCTGGGGGAACACCTGCAGCCGGTGCTGGATCAGGCAGACTGCCTGGGTAGGGGAATCAAGATCCATCTCTACGGCAAAGCGGAAGCCAAAGAGAAAAGGAAGATGGGGCATCTCAACGTCCTGGCCCCATCCGTCGAAGAAGCGCTTGCAACCATTAACGGGCTTGCCATCTGGCAGCCATAAAATACAAAGGATCAACAATAAGGAGCAAAGACCATGTCCATAAAGGCAATTTCACCGCTTGACGGAAGATATCGGGATCAGGTCGGCATTCTGGGCGACTACGTGTCGGAATGGGCCCTGATCAAATATCGCGTGCATGTGGAGATCGAATGGCTGATCACCATGTCGCAAAACGATTGGATCAAGGATGTGCGTTCTTTTACGCAGCAGGAGGTAGATTTCCTGCGGACACTGGCGGCTGACTTCGACGAGGCGGCATCGCTGGAAGTTAAGAAAATTGAAGCAACAACCAAACACGATGTGAAAGCGGTGGAGTATTATATCAAGCGCCGCATCAAGGAGACGTCGCTTGCGGATGTGGCGGAATTCGTCCATTTTTGCTGCACGTCGGAAGACATCAACAACCTTTCCTACGGATTGATGATTCAGGGGGCGATCCGTGATGTGTGGTTGCCTTTGGCGGAAAAGTTGGCCGGTGCAGTAGCTGATTTTGCAGACCAAACAAAGGACGTGCCGATGCTGGCACGAACTCACGGACAGCCTGCAAGCCCCACGACTGTAGGGAAAGAACTGGCTGTGTTTGTCCGCAGATGGCAGCGGCAACTGAAGCAGATCCGAAGTCTCGAGTATCTTGGCAAGTTCAACGGGGCGGTCGGCAACTTTAATGCCCATGTGTCCGCCTATCCGGATGCGCCGTGGCAAGAGATTGCCAGATCGCTGGTGGAAGGGTTGGGACTTGCCTACAACCCTTTAACGACCCAGATCGAACCGCATGACTATCTGGCGGAAGTGTTCATGGCCTTGATTCGGTTTAATAACATCCTGCTCGACTTTGACCGGGATGTTTGGTCCTATATCTCTCTAGGGTACTTCAAACAGCAGACGGTAGCGGGTGAGATTGGATCCTCCACAATGCCGCACAAGGTCAATCCGATCAACTTTGAGAACTCGGAAGCAAACGTCGGACTCAGCAACGCCATGCTGGAACATCTGGCGATCAAGCTCCCGGTTTCCCGAATGCAGCGGGACCTGACCGATTCTTCCACACTGCGCAACATCGGTGTCGGTGTCGGACATTCCGTAATCGCGATTCAAGCGGCTCTTCGCGGGTTGAAGCAGTTGTCCGTCAATGAACAGGCGCTGGCAAGGGATCTCGACGACAACTGGGAGGTACTGGGCGAAGCTGTGCAAACCGTAATGCGCAAGAACGGCCATGACAATCCCTACGAGAAGCTGAAGGACCTGACCCGGGGGCTCAAGGTAGACGCGGAGGCTATGCGGAAATTTATCGAGGGGCTCGATCTTCCGACCGATGACAAAGCTCGTCTGCTGGAGCTCACACCTGCAACTTACGTCGGTCTGGCAAGCCAATTGCTGAAGCATATCGGCAAGTAACCCTCCGGGATTGCCGAATGGGACTGCCGAATAAGGGATTTTGGATCCCTTATTTTTAGGGAAAATGGGGTTGGTTTGTAGAATAAGGGACTCTCAGGTACTAATTTCGGATTTTTCTGGGTCGCCATCGGCCGAAAGTGACAGAATAGGTACCTCAAAATCCCCTATCTCAAAAATACGAGGGGAAAATCAAGAAATAAGGGACTAAAAGCCCCTTATTTTGAAAAAGGCTCCTGAACCGGGCAGAAGTCCCGGAATTATAAAAAACGGAGAGGCAAGGGGGAACGGCAAATGCCGGCAAAAGGTGAAATGCTGTACGAAGGCAAGGCGAAGAAAATATTCCTGACCGATCATCCGGAGCAGGTGATCGTCGAGTACAAGGACGATGCCACCGCGTTTAACGGTCAGAAGAAGGGACAAATTGCAGGCAAGGGGGAAATGAACAACCGGATTGCCTCCATCTTCTTCAAGCTGCTGGAAGCAAAAGGAATCCCCACCCACTACATCGACACGCTTTCCGAGCGGGAGATGTTGGTAAAGAAAGTGAAGATTCTTCCTTTGGAAGTGGTGGTTCGCAATATCGCGGCCGGTTCCCTTGCCAAGCGGATCGGCTGGGAAGAGGGAACGATTCTGCCGAAGACGGTGGTGGAATTTTACTACAAAAACGATGATCTGGGAGATCCGCTCGTGACTCCCTCCCACATTGACGTTTTGGAACTGGCAACCCCTGAACAACTGAACGTGCTGGAAAGCCTGGCGCGCGACATCAACGTTTATCTCAAAGCTTTTCTGTCTGACAAGAACCTGCTGCTGGTAGACTTTAAACTGGAGTTTGGCATCGATTCGGATGGCAACATCCTGCTGGCCGATGAGATTTCGCCCGACACCTGCCGTTTCTGGGATGCAGATACCAGAGAGAAGCTTGACAAAGACCGCTTTCGCCGCGATCTGGGTTCGGTGGAAGAAGCATATGAAGAAATCTTACGCAGACTAGGAGGACTCACCCGATGATTCTGGCCAAAATCCATGTTACCTTGAAAGCTTCCGTTCTTGACCCGGAAGGAACCACTGTCACCAAATCCCTGCATGCACTGGGATACGATGAAGTGGAAGACGTGCGGATCGGCAAGTACATGGAAGTGAAGATCAATACCACCGACAGGAAAACGGCGGAAGAGCGCGTCACCGAAATGTGCGAAAGGCTTCTGGCGAATACGGTGATTGAAAAGTATTCGTTCGAACTGACGGAGGTGTAAGTCGGTGCGCTTCGCGGTCATCGTATTTCCAGGTTCCAATTGTGACATTGACGCAGTGAAAGCGATTGAAGACGTGTTGGGTGAACCGGTCGAGATGGTTTGGCACACAGCCGCCGATTTGTCCGCTTATGATTGTATTATCCTGCCGGGCGGATTTTCTTATGGCGATTACCTCCGCTCCGGTGCCATCGCCCGCTTTTCACCGGTAATGGAAGAAGTCCGCAAGGCCGCAGCTGAAGGCAAACTTGTAATCGGGATTTGCAACGGATTTCAGATTCTGACCGAGTCCCATCTGCTCCCCGGTGCGCTGAGGGAGAACAATCACACCCAGTTCAACTGTGAAATCGTTCCGCTGGTGGTGGAGAATGCGAACACTCCCTTTACCTCGGGTTATCAGAAAGGACAAGTGATCCACATTCCGATTGCCCACGGGGAAGGCAACTACTACGTGGATGAAGAAACCCTGGCGAAGATGAAAGCCAACAACCAGATCGTATTCCGTTATCACGGCAAGAATCCCAACGGTTCCATCGAGAATATTGCGGGAATCTGCAACGAACAGGGCAATGTGCTGGGCATGATGCCGCACCCGGAACGGGCGGTGCATGATCTGCTCGGTTCCAGCGACGGCGGTGCACTCTTTACGTCAATTCTTACCAACTGGAGGGAGAAGCACGGTGCTTAACGAAACGACGAAGCAAACCCAACGGAAAGAACCGACTGCGCAAGAGGTCAAAGACCAGAAGATCTACCGCAGCTTTGGCCTGACGGATGAAGAATACGAGAAGATCGTCAAGCTGCTCGGACGCATGCCCAACTATGTGGAGACAGGCATCTATTCGGTGATGTGGTCCGAACACTGTTCCTATAAAAGCTCCAAACCGGTTCTGAAACGGTTCCCCACATCGGGCCCGCGGGTTCTGCAGGGACCGGGCGAAAACGCGGGAATTGTCGATATTGGCGACAACCAGGCGGTTGTGTTCAAGATCGAGTCCCACAACCATCCTTCTGCCATTGAGCCCTATCAGGGAGCCGCAACAGGGGTAGGCGGGATTATCCGTGACGTCTTCACCATGGGCGCCCGTCCGGTGGCCCTGCTGAACTCATTGCGTTTTGGAGAGATTGAGGACAATGCCCGCAACCGCTACCTGTTCAGCCATGTGGTGGCCGGAATCGCAGGGTACGGCAACTGTATCGGAATTCCCACCGTTGCCGGGGAAGTTGTATTTGATGATCGCTACACCCACAACCCGCTTGTGAACGCTATGTGCGTAGGGTTGATCGATCAGGATAAAATCACGAAGGGGAATGCGTCAGGGGCAGGGAACCCTGTGATGGTGGTCGGTGCCCGCACCGGCCGTGACGGAATTCACGGGGCCACCTTCGCGTCAGCGGAAGACCCCCACTCCAAAGAACGTTCCGCCGTTCAGGTGGGCGATCCGTTCATGGAGAAACTGCTGCTGGAAGCATGCCTGGAGCTGATTGCAACCGGAGCGGTTGTCGGCATTCAGGATATGGGAGCCGCCGGCATGACCTCTTCTTCCTCCGAGATGGCATCCCGTGCAGGGTCCGGTCTGGAAATGGACGTGGCACTGGTGCCGCGCCGTGAGGAAGGAATGACTCCCTATGAGATCATGCTGTCCGAATCGCAGGAGCGGATGCTGGTCGTAATGGAAAAGGGCAAGGAATACATTGCCGAACAGATCTTCCAAAAATGGGGCCTCGAGGCAACTGTAATCGGACGTGTAACGGACGACGGGATGCTGCGGATCAAGGAAGGCGATGAAATCGCAGCGGAGATCCCGGTTACAACACTGGTGGATGATGCACCGGTGTACAACCGTCCTTCCAAGCGCCCGGCCTACCTTGACGAAGTCCAATCATTCGACATCGAGGGGCTCCCTGTACCTCAGAACCTGAACGACACCTTGCACACCCTGCTCCGGCAGCCAACCATTGCTTCCAAAGAGTGGGTCTACCGCCAATATGATTACATGGTTCGCACTTCCACCGTGGTTCGGCCCGGTTCGGATGCGGCCGTGATCTCCATTCGGGGAACCCGCAAAGGGCTCGCCATGAAGACAGACGGAAACGGACGCTATGTGTACCTGGATCCGGAGATGGGCGGTAAGCTGGTGATTGCGGAAGCGGCACGCAACGTAGTCTGTACGGGTGCCGAACCGCTCGCGGTGACCGACTGCCTGAACTACTCCAGCCCGGAGAAACCGGAAATCATGTACCAGTTGGAGAAATCAGCCGACGGAATGTCCGAAGCCTGCCGCGTACTGGACACACCGGTCATTTCCGGCAATGTGTCCCTCTATAACGAAACCAACGGCATTGATATCTACCCGACTCCAATCATCGGCATGGTAGGACTGGTTCATGACCTTGATCACATCACGACGGCCGACTACAAAGAAGAAGGCAATCTTCTTTACATGACGGGCGTCACGAATGCGGATATCGGCGGTTCCGAATACCTGAAGGCGGTGCACGGCACAGTGTCAGGCAAAGCGCCGCAGATCGATCTCAACCTGGAAAAATCGGTTCAGCGCCTGACCCTTTCAGCCATCCAAAAGGGACTCATACGCTCGGCGCATGACTGTGCGGAAGGAGGACTGGCGGTTACGCTTGCAGAGTCTGCGATTGCAGGCGGCAAGGGAGCCAGGGTAGAGGTGGCAACGGAACTTCGGGCCGATTTTGCCCTGTTCTCGGAAAGCCCGTCCCGAATCGTTCTGGAGGTGACTCCGGACAATGCGGGCAAATTGGAAGCCCTTGCAAAAGAACAGAACGTTCCGATTACCCGCATCGGCCGGGTGGAAGGCACAAACCTTGTGATTGCCGTCAACGGACAAACAGTTGTGGATCAACCTGTAGGAGAACTCGCGAACACATGGAAAGGAGCCATCCCATGCATCATGAAATGATGTCCGACAAGTGGCATGAGGAGTGTGGCGTATTTGGAATTTATGGCCATCCGAACGCGGCGGAACTGACCTATTACGGACTCTATGCGCTGCAGCACAGGGGGCAGGAGAGTGCCGGAATCGCATCGGTGGATGGACGCAAGATGTACCAGCATAAAGGGATGGGCCTCGTATCGGAAGTCTTCGACTCAGACGTTTTGAAGACCCTGAAGGGCCACGCGGCCATCGGGCACGTACGCTATTCAACAACCGGGGAGACCTCCATCGCAAACGCCCAGCCGCTTACATTCGGCTCCCAGCGGGGAAACATGGCGCTGGCTCACAACGGAAACCTGATCAACGCTTTTCAACTGCATAACCGCTTGGAGCGGCAGGGCAGCATTTTTCAAACCACCAGCGATACGGAAGTGGTCGCCCATCTGATTGCCCGCTCCGGGCTTCCGACTATAGAAGAAAACGTCAAAGAGTCCCTCTCTATTGTCAAAGGAGCCTTTGCGTTCCTGATCCTGACCGATGACAAGCTGCTGGCAATGCGGGATCCCCATGGCTTGCGTCCGATGGCACTGGGGCAGTTTGAAGGAGCTTATGTAGTCGCTTCCGAAACCTGTGCCTTTGACACAATCGGCGCGGAATATCTCCGGGACATTGAACCGGGCGAAATGCTCGTGATCGATAAGAACGGGCTTCACTCGTCGAAGTTTGCCCATTCTTCAAAGACATCGCTCTGCACCTTTGAATACATTTACTTCGCCCGTCCCGACTCGGACATTGACGGATTCAACGTTCATTCCGTACGGAAAAAATTCGGCAAGCTGCTGGCGGAGGAACATCCGGTAGACGCGGACGTGGTCATTGGCGTCCCTGACTCCTCCATTTCGGCCGCCATCGGCTATGCGGAAGCAACCGGAATCCCTTATGAAATCGGCTTGATCAAAAACCGGTACATTGGCCGGACCTTCATTCAGCCAAGCCAGGAACTGCGGGAACGTGGAGTCAAACTGAAACTGTCCGCCGTACGCAGCATGGTGGACGGGAAGCGGGTTGTATTGATTGATGACTCGATCGTGCGCGGCACCACTTCCAAACGAATTGTCCAGATGCTGCGGGATGCCGGAGCCACGGAAGTGCATTTACTGATTTCGTCGCCCCCGGTGACCAATGCGTGCTACTACGGGATTGATACATCCGCGCGCAATGAACTGATTGCCGCCAACAAGACGGTGGAAGAGATCCGCGACTATATTGGGGCCGATTCGCTTCATTACCTGTCGGAAGAGAAGATGCTGAGTGCGTTTGACGTTGTGGATTTTGCCAATCACAAGTTCTGCAACGCCTGCTTTACCGGGCGCTATCCGACTGAGGTGTACGAAGATCTGGAGAAGCACATGTTGGAAAGGTAGGGGTCGACAGTGAGCGAACAGAAGCAGAGCGTTGCCCGTGCAAACAGGAAAGGTCGTGAGGCACCCCGTCTTGACGCCTACGCTCGGGCCGGTGTCAACATTGACGCCGGAAATGAAACGGTAGATCGCATCAAGCCCCATGTAGCCCGCACCTTCCGCCCGGAAGTGATCACTTCCCTCGGCGGTTTTGGCGGCGGGTTCCAATTGGATATGAGCAAATACAAAGAGCCGATTCTGGTATCCGGAACGGATGGAGTGGGCACGAAACTGAAGATTGCCTTCCTGATGGATAAACACGACACCATCGGAATGGATGCTGTCGCCATGTGTGTAAACGACATCCTGGTCATGGGAGCCGAACCCCTCTTTTTTCTTGATTATCTTGCAACCGGCAAACTCGTTCCGGAGACAGCGGAGCAAATCGTCAAGGGAATTGCGGACGGATGCGTGCAGGCCGGCTGCGCCCTGGTGGGCGGCGAAACGGCCGAGATGCCCGGCATGTATGCGGATGGCGAGTATGACATTGCCGGCTTCTCTGTGGGCATTGTAGAGAAAAGCAAGATGATCGACGGTTCCAAAGTCAAACCGGGGGATGCGCTGATTGGCCTGGCTTCCAGCGGCATTCATTCCAACGGCTATTCTTTGGTACGGAAAGTTCTGCTGGAAGAGAAGGGCTACTCCCTGAATACCCGGCTGCCGGGTCTGGACAAGACGTTGGGCGATGAACTGCTGACCCCAACCCGCATCTATGTAAAAAATGGGCTGGCCCTCCGTGGGCAGTTTGATGTGCATGCGTTTGTCCATGTGACAGGCGGCGGTTTCTGGGAAAACATCCCGCGGGTGCTGCCCGAAGGATGCGATGCGGAAATCGAGCTCGGCTCCTGGCCGGTGCTGCCGATTTTTGCACTGCTGCAGCGGGAAGGAAACATCCCGGACGTGGATATGTACCGCACTTTTAACATGGGCATCGGATTGATTGCTGTGGTTCCGGCCGGGCAGGCGGATGATTTTGTGGAAGCGGCCAATCGCCTCGGGGAACGGGCATACCGGATCGGACGGATTGTGGAAGGGAACCGCAAAGTGATCATCCCGGGAATTGAGGAAGAAGAATGAGCGGGAGCATGAAGCGGATTGCAGTTTTTGTTTCCGGCAGCGGCAGCAACTTGCAGGTGCTGTTGGACCGCTCGGCGGCAGGAAACCTGGGGGGTGCATCCGTTGTGCTGGTGGTTTGCGACAAACCCCAAGCCAAAGCGGTTGTCCGTGCGGAAGAGGCGGGTGTTCCGAGCCTTGTATTGATTCCCAAAGAGTTTCCTGACAAAGCTGCCTACGAAACCCGAATTCTGGAGGAATTGCGAGCCAGACAGGTTGATTTTGTCGTGTTGGCAGGATATATGCGGTTGGTGGGACCTACCCTTCTGGATGCCTACGGCGGACGGATACTCAACTTGCATCCGTCCCTGCTGCCCATGTTTCCCGGTAAGGACGCGATTGGACAGGCTCTGGAAGCGGGAGTGGAGGAGACCGGAGTCACGGTGCATTTTGTTGATGAAGGGATGGACACCGGGCCTGTAATTGCACAGGAGAGAATCAAGATCGAAAGAAACGAAACCAGAGAGACACTGACGGCAAAGATCCAATCGGTGGAGCACAAGCTGCTGCCTCGGGTTGTGGCCGATTTTGCCGCCGGGAAGATCCAAATGGGTGGGGGTAGAACATGAGACGGGCTTTGATCAGTGTGTCAGACAAGACCGGAATTGTAGAACTGGCGAAGGTTCTTGTAAAACACGACGTGGAAATCGTGTCGACTGGCGGAACCGCCAAGCTGCT
Organism: Effusibacillus lacus; assembly: GCF_002335525.1. Taxonomy (NCBI): domain Bacteria; kingdom Bacillati; phylum Bacillota; class Bacilli; order Caryophanales; family Alicyclobacillaceae; genus Effusibacillus; species Effusibacillus lacus. The sequence goes on along the minus strand of NZ_BDUF01000008.1, from coordinate 26,486 downwards.
GCAGCAAGAGGGGATTCCTGTAACGGGCATATCCGATGTAACGGGATTTCCGGAAATTATGGACGGACGGGTGAAGACCCTTCATCCCAATATCCACGGCGGATTGCTGGCCGTTCGTGACAATGAGAAACACATGCAGGCAATCGAAGAACTTGGCATCAAGCCGATTGACCTGGTTGTCGTCAACCTTTATCCCTTTAAGGAAACCATCCTGAAGCCGGGCGTGACTCATGACGAGGCGATCGAGAACATCGATATCGGGGGACCGTCCATGCTCCGTGCGGCTGCGAAGAACTACCGTGACGTCATCGTTCTGGTCGATGCGGTTGATTATGGATTGGTCGTGGAGAGCCTGGAGAAGGGACAACCTATTTCTGAGGATACCCGATTGGCGTTGTCGGCAAAAGTGTTCCGCCATACGGCCGCCTACGATGCGCTGGTAGCCCAGTACATGACCCGTCTGACGGGAGAAGAGTTTCCGGAGTCGGTCACGTTGACCTATGAGAAGGAACAGGATCTCCGCTACGGAGAGAACCCGCATCAACAAGCGGCGTTCTACCGGGAACCGGCAGCGGGCGCCGACACGATTGCAGGGGCCAAACAGCTCCACGGCAAAGAATTATCCTACAACAATATCAATGACGCCAACGCAGCCCTGGCCATCGTAAAGGAATTCGCGGAACCGGCAGTCGTCGCCATCAAGCACACCAATCCCTGCGGTGTGGGTATCGCCGACACAATCCATGGCGCATGGCAGAAAGCCTACGAAGCGGACCCTGTCTCCATCTTTGGCGGCATTATTGCACTCAATCGGGTTGTGGATGCAGCTACCGCGCAAGGGATGTCCGAACTGTTCCTCGAGATCATTCTGGCTCCCGGTTACGAACCGGAAGCGTTCGAGATTCTTGCCAGAAAAAAGAACCTCCGCCTGATGGAAGCGGCGATCGGGGAAACGTCTGAGGCATCCAAGGCATCCAAGGCAAGCTCCCTTCTCGGTGCACCCCGCACCTCCTTGAAGGTGGAAGGCGGTTTGCTGATTCAGGATTTGGATCGGAAGGTGGTCACAGCGGAAGAACTGCAGGTTGTTACCCGTCGTCAGCCGACACAAGAGGAATTGAAGCAGTTGCTCTTTGCATGGAAAGTGGTCAAGCACGTGAAGTCCAATGCAATCGTATTGGCACGGGAAAACAGAACCGTCGGGGTCGGGGCAGGCCAGATGAACCGCGTGGGTGCGGCCAAGATTGCGATTGAACAGGCAGGCGACCTGGCAAAGGGAGCGGTGCTTGCATCCGATGCGTTCTTCCCAATGCCTGATACAGTGGAGGCGGCAGCGAAGGCTGGAATAACCGCCATCATTCAACCGGGCGGTTCAATCAAGGACAACGAGTCCATCGAAGCGGCAGACCGGACAGGGATTGCCATGGTGTTCACCGGGGTTCGCCACTTTAAGCATTAATTCAAGCACGGATGAGTCAGGGGCGTCTCTGGCTCATCCGCCTTCTAATATTTGTCGAAAAAGCCAGTTTCGACAAATGGCGGAGAAAACGACCATCAAGCGACATCGGATCATTGAGTAACCCTTTTATGGCAGCATTTACTGACAAAAAGAAAGGTCAGACCCTTTTTCTCGCCAAAACCCTGCACTCACTGACACCGTTTGACAAGTGTGAATCAAGAAAGGCCTTTATGGCGAGAACCAGCTTTCAAAAAACAGGTAAGACCTTATAGGGCTATGGAACAGATGGGTCAGGATTGATTTAAACAAAGGTCAGACCTTGCCTGTCGAAAAAAATGGAAAGGGGGCGAAACAGAATGAAGGTTTTGGTGATTGGAAGCGGGGGGCGTGAACACGCTCTCGTATGGAAATTGGCCGAAAGCCCCCGCGTGGACAAAATCTTCTGTGCGCCGGGCAACGCTGGAATAGCTCAGATTGCCGAGTGTGTGCCCATTGCAGTGGAGGCGGTGGAGCAGTTGGCCGATTTTGTGCAGCGGGAAGGTGTTGATCTTACTGTGGTAGGGCCGGAAGCGGCTCTGCTTTCCGGGGTTGTGGATGAGTTTGAAAAGCGGGGACTCCGCATCTTCGGACCGCGCCGGGAGGCGGCTCTGATAGAAGGCAGCAAATCCTTTGCCAAGGATCTGATGATGGAACTGGGAGTGCCGACCGCCAAGTATCAGACATTTACGCAGATGGAACCGGCATTGCAGTACATCCGGGAGCAGGGTGCCCCGATTGTTGTGAAAGCGGACGGATTGGCGGCCGGAAAAGGGGTGATTGTGGCGCAAACGGTCACGGAAGCGGAAGATGCGGTTCGGTCGATCATGGAAGCGAAGGAATTTGGGGAAGCGGGCAGTCAGGTGGTCATTGAAGAGTTTCTTGCCGGGGAGGAAGCGACCGTTCTGGCGTTTGTAGACGGACAGACTGTCAGGCTGATGGTGCCCTCCCAGGACCACAAACAGGTATTTGACGGGGACAAAGGGCCCAACACCGGGGGCATGGGTACCTATGCGCCGGTATCCAAGGTGTCTGCCAAACTGCTGAAAGAAGTGGAAACCACCATTATTCGCCCAGTGGTTGACGGATTGGCGGCAAAAGGAACTCCTTACAAGGGAGTCCTCTATGCAGGCCTGATGCTGACCGCCCAGGGGCCGAAAGTGATCGAATTCAACGCTCGCTTTGGAGATCCTGAAACGCAAGTGGTGCTGCCCCTATTGGAGAACGATCTGGTGGAAGTGGCGGAAGCTGTCATTGAGGGACGGCTTGGCGAAGTGGAATTGTCCTGGAAAAATGGGGCTGCCGTGTGCGTAATTCTGGCGGCACAGGGATACCCCGGCTCTTACCGGAAAGGGGATGTCATTACCGGTCTGGATCATTTGCCGGAACAGGTGGCCGTATTTCACGCGGGTACCGCTGCGAAGGACGGCCAACTGGTGACCAACGGAGGCCGCGTTCTCGGTGTGACCGGTTTCGGCCACGACTTGAAAGCCGCCAAAGAAGCCGCTTATCGCGGAGTAGAGGCAATACACTTCGAAGGCATGCACTACCGGACAGATATATCGGATAAGGCGTTTCGCTCATAGTTGTAAATGCATTTCAGAATGGCAGAATAAGAGAATCCTCAGTCCAAAAGCTTTCTGGTCTGAGGATTTTTTGTTAATCTATTTTCACGGTTGCCAATATCTTTTTTAATGCTCTGTAAAACGTGATTGTTATAATGGAATAAATGCCTTCGAAAAAAGGGGTTCATTATGAAAAGAAGAGTTGAAACATTTTCGGTTGAAGTAAAACAATTGAGTATTCAATTAGGGGGGAAGGAACACCCATCCTCTTCTTGCTATTTCAGCAGGAGGACCAAGCGGAATTTACTTGGCTTCTCGTCACCCAGAAAGGGTTAAGACATTTACGTTACTATGTGCAGTGACGAAAGAATGGCTTACTCCCAAGGATAAAGAATATAAGGTTGCACAGATTCTATTCCGTCCCTCGGTTGAAAAATACATATGGAAATTAGTTTCATAAACAATCAATTTCCTCACTATATTTTCAAACATATGATTCCTTCCTTCAGTTGGCTTCCTTATGAAGATGTGATAACCAAAATGAAAGAAGAGGATATAGAAGAAATTCGAAAGATGAACAATCGCCAACGGTCAGGGCATGGGTTCTTGATTGACTTATTACAAACCAGTCAGATTTCTTCTGATGATTTGCAAGCCATTTTTTGCCCGACCCTCATCATGCACAGCCAATACGATGGAGCAGTACCGTTGGAACACGCTTACCATGCAAATAGACAAATTCCTCAATCGGAACTTTTTATACTTAATTCATGGGGACATTTAATTTGGCTTGGAAAAGAATCTGAAGAAGTTGATAAAAAATTATTAGATTTCTTGAAATCTCATAACAACTTTTATTAATTTAGCCCCAAAGGGACAGAGAGCGCGACATTCGTGATCTGTTTACCCATATGTATAGGAGGAAAACCATATGGTCTACGTGAATCCGTCACAGTATCCCGTTCCCGATCTCCAGCCTTACGCGACTGGCGATGGGAACGAGCTTTACTGTCGATACTATCCTGGTGCCGCTGAAACGGCGACTGCGATCATTCTGATTCATGGAATATCCGAAGACAGTAAATATTTATACCCCTACGCCCAAAAAATTTCGTCAACCGGGCTTGCCCACGTTTATACGCCCGATCTTCGAGGCTACGGGCCAAAAGCCGCACGCCTCGGTGACATCGACTATATTGGCCAACTGGAAAATAATCTTGCGGATTTGGTCAAGCACATCAAAAAACAACTCCTTAACGTAAAAAACGTCGTGATGGCCGGTCACTCCGCTGGGGGCGGAACGGCCATACGCTTCGCCGGTAGCCAATATGCCGACTGCGTAGACTCGTACCTACTGCTCGCGCCGCACCTCGGTCCGGGCAACCCGACGGAGCGCCCAGGGGATGGGCACCACAAGCTCCATATGGGTCGTGTGATCGTCCTCAGTATGCTTGATGCGATCGGAATCAAGCGCTGGCACGGGCTCCCTGTCATAGAACTGTACAAGCGTCCTGAGGAGCTGCACGACGGACTGGCTGCGAAGCTCAGCTTTCGACTGCTATTGTCCCGCATGCCGATGAAATACAAGCGAAACCTGAAGAAACTGACGAAACCGACTCTTGTGCTGGTCGGGGCGGAGGACGAAGTTTTTTATGCAGATCGTTATGAAGCATTGCTTGGTATGTATACCAAAGCACAGGTTCACATCGTCCCCGAATCGAACCACGATGGTCTGCTTGAAAGCCCGATTTCTTATGAACTTACGGCTAATTGGCTGCAAGCAGGGGGATAATTAGTATTCCCCTACTCTTATTGAGCTAACGGGAAACGATTCTCATATATAAAAGAATCGATTTTTTCATATTGAAGTAATGGACAGGTTTGTTTAAAAAAAGACACGGAGCACAAATCTCCATGCCCTTGAAAGCAAAGGATTCAACATTTTCCGCTGCTATTCCACACGGGTACCATAATGTCCGTCTTACCGTTTCATGCGGGAAGAGGGGGCTTGATTATCCAGTCAAATTGCACCAAGATGGAGGAAGAGATCAGACGGAGTACACAAGAAGAGCATTCGGAGCGGAGGCGAGTGAATTGAAATTCCTGAGAATGAAAGAACCGGTCAACACCTTGACGCACTTCGTGACGTTCCTTGCAGCGATTGTCGGGTTGGTGTTCCTGATTCTTCTGTCCAAGGACAACGCGTCCAAGTTGGTGACCATGACCATTTACGGAGTCAGCGTGATCCTGCTTTATGGGGCCAGTTCCTTGTACCACTGGGTCCGGACCACACCTGAGAAAGAGCTGATCCTGAAGAAGTTTGACCATATATCCATCTACGTGCTGATTGCGGGTTCTTACACGCCGGTATTTTATTACGGGCTGGAAGGCGCGTGGAAATGGACGATGCTGTCGGCCGTCTGGGCATTGGCATTGATCGGGATGATGCTGAAGATCTGGTTCATTCATGCTCCCCGTTATGTGTCCACCGCTTTTTACGTTACTCTGGGCTGGATTGCGCTGGTCCCCATTGTACAACTGATCGACAACCTGCCAACAGGAGCGATCGTGATGATGGTAGCGGGAGGTGTGGCATATACGATCGGGGCGATCATATATGCGACCAAATGCTTTGATTTCTTCCCCAACCGGTTTGGGTTTCACGAAATTTTCCACCTGTTTGTGACAGCCGGAAGCACCGTTCATTTTTTCATGATGACAACCTATATTTTGCCGCTGTAAAAGTCAAAGGCCCACAATCAAATACACAATGCCGTAGCGCACCCCGAAAGAGCAGGATTGAAAGAACTTTTACGGGGTGTGTCTTTTTTTGTTTTTTTGCCAAGTTTACAGAATTTTAACATAACCAAAACACTTCCATTCATATAGTTTTGCTAGATTCGTGTTGTGTCTTGAGGGGGTGCCGGATGTTGTCAAAGAGGAAACGCCAGTGGCGCCAATTGCTGACGGCAGGTCCGTTCCTGCTGCCATCCGTTTTTCTGTTCATTGTGTTCTTCTTTTATCCTTTGGCCAAAACCGTTTATCTCAGTTTCTTTCTGACCAATGCAAGGGGAGAGGCGAAACGGTGGGTGGGGTGGATGCAGTACAAGGAACTGTTTGCATCTCCCGAGTTTCATCAGAGTTTGCTGGTGACTCTCACCTTTGTGCTGTTGACAGTCATACCCGGTATTCTTGCCGCTTTGTGCCTGGCGCTGCTGGTGGAAAAGCCCATTCGGGGCATGGTTTTTTTTCGAACGCTGATCATTTCGCCGGTTACGGTATCTGTGGCAACGGCGTCGACCATCGGGCTGCTTCTGTTTAACCCCAGCATCAGCATCATCACCTATGGGTTGTCCTTCTTGGGTGTCAAAGAAATCGCATGGTTGACCGATCCCTTCTGGGCGATGATTGCGGTATCGCTTGTAACTATCTGGCTGGGAGTCGGGTTTAATACGATCATTTTGCTGGGCGGTCTGCAGAATATCCCCTCCGATATTGTAGAAAGTTCGCTGATCGACGGGGCCGATTTTTGGACACGGCTTCGTCATGTGATCCTCCCGCTGTTGTCACCTACGTTGTTCTTTGTCCTGATTGTTTCCGTGATCAACGCGTTTCAGGCATTCGGACAGGTCAATATTCTGACCCAGGGAGGGCCGTCACGGGCGACACACCTGCTGGTGTATTCGATCTACCGGGATGCATTCTTCAACTTCCAGTTCGGGTATGCGGCCGCACAGTCGATTGTGCTGTTTGTCATCATTCTGGTGCTGACCCTGCTTCAATTCCGGGTTGTGGAAAGGAAGGTGCATTACCAGTGATTCGAGCCAAGAAGATAACGCTAGGCATTCATTATCTCGCTTTGATCGTTGTTTCGCTGGTGATCGCTTTCCCGATTCTCTTTGCGCTGTTGCAAAGCCTGATGACAGCTTCTGATGCAGCTTCTTACCCGCCGCACCTGCTGCCGCCCAAAATCTATCCGGGCAGTTACCGGGAGGCTCTGCAAACGGCTCCGCTCGGGAGGTATATCGTTAATAGTTTTGCGGTTTCTCTCATCATTGTCATCGGACAGCTTGCAACGTCGAGTCTGAGTGCATACGCATTCGCTTTTTTGCGGTTTCCGGGGAGGGAGCTGTTGTTTTACACGTTTCTTGCGACTCTCATGATCCCATGGGAAGTAACCATTATCCCCAACTACTTCACAATCAAGCATCTGGGGTGGCTCAGTACATACCAAGGCCTGGCGGCTCCTTTTCTGGCGACAGCGTTTGGAACCTTCCTGCTTCGCCAATTCTACCTTCAGATTCCGCGGGATCTGTACGAAGCGGCAATCATTGACGGGTGTGGTCACTGGCGATTTTTCCTGCAGATTGTGGTTCCGCTGTCGCGGCCTGCCATGGGAACTTTGGGGGTTTATGCGTTTCTGCAGGCCTGGAATATGTACCTGTGGCCACTGTTGGTCACCAACCAGACCTCGATGCGTACGGTGCAAATCGGGATCAGTATGCTGCAGTTTGAAGAGGCTCTTTCCTGGAACCTGGTGATGGCTGGCGTAATCATGGTTTTACTCCCGACCATTGTTCTGCTGATTGTCGGCCAGCGGCAATTGGTGAAAGGACTCATGGCGGGCGCCATAAAAGGGTAATTATTCTTTGTCATCTGAAGGAGGACTTATGGTGAAAAAAGGTTTTGTGGCAGGATTGCTGACGGTCGCTCTTGGAGCATCCACACTCTTGGCCGGTTGTTCCAACTCCCAGGGAACTTCTGCAGAACCCGGGCAGAAAGGTGTTACCGAAATCACCATGTGGCATGCGATGGGCGGTGCTGCCGGTAAAGGAATCGATGCACTGGTAAGCAGGTTCAACGAGACGCATCCGAACATTAAAGTCACCACCGTTTACCAGGGCAACTATGACGAGTTGTTCAACAAGTTCAAGACTGCGCAGGGCAGCGATACGGCTCCGTCTCTGATGCAGGTATACGACATTGGAACCCGGTTCATGATTGATTCCGATTCGGTCGTTCCGATGCAGAAGTTCATTGATCAAGAGAAATATGACGTCTCAGACTTCGAACCCAATATCATGGCTTACTACAAACTGGACGGCAAGTTGTATTCGATGCCCTTCAACTCTTCCAATCCGATTCTTTACTACAACAAAACCGCCTTTAAAGAAGCGGGCCTGGACCCGAACAAACCGCCGGCAACCTGGAAGGAAGTGGAGGAGTACTCCAAAAAGCTGACGAAAAAAGGCGCGGACGGCAAAGTGGAACGCTATGGCTTCTCAATGGCGGTCTACGGGTGGTTTTTTGAACAATATCTGGCCAACCAGGGTGCACTCTATGTCAATAACGGGAACGGTCGCCAGGCACGCGCCACTGAAGCGGCGGTCAATAAAGAGGCGGGCGTCAAACTGCTGGAATGGTGGAAGCAGATGTATGATGCAGGACTCCTCGGCAACTTTGGCCGCAAGACTTCCGATACACAAGCCGCCTTTACGTCTGGAAAGACCGCCATGTTCATCGATTCGACCGCCGTTCTTCGGGCCATGGTCGACGGTTCGCAAGGTAAGTTTGAAGTAGGCACCGCTCCGCTTCCCAAACCGGAAGGGGCCCCCGGTGGCGTAATTATCGGCGGGGGTTCCCTCTGGATCATGAAAGATCAACCGGAAGAAAAGCAGAAAGCGGCGTGGGAGTTCGTGAAGTTTGTGGCGGAACCGAAGCAGCAGGCCTCCTGGCAGATTGCTACCGGTTACTTCCCGATCCGCACGAAGGCTTACAATGAGCAGGAGCTGAAAGAGAACGTGGCAAAATATCCGCAATTTGAAACAGCGGTAAAACAGTTGCACGATACCAAACTGTCGGAAGCCACAACAGGCGGCGTAATCGGTGTATTCCCGGAAGCCCGCGCAACTGTGGAGACTGCAATCGAAGAGGTTCTTCTCAATAAGAAGAAACCGCAGGAAGCTTTGGATGATGCGGCAAAGAAAATCACTGAGGCAATCGGCAAGTATAATCAAATCTACAAAAAATAGTCCGACAGGCCGGAGTTAGTCAAATGGCAACGGGAACCCTGCAAGGAGACCGCAAGCATTGCGGTGCTTCCTGCAGGGTTTTTTTGTGACAAAAAATTCACCGGTAATTTCTAAAAAAACTCTTTACAGATTTTATAGATCGTTGTATTCTATCAACGGTAGTGAGAATCATTATCAATTACATTAGAACCATTCTAAATAGACTGGTAGATAATCAGGGGGAGAATCGCACATGATGTACAAAAAGTTGGCAATTGCAGTTCTTGCATCTTCCATGGTATTGACCGCTTGTGGCGGCAAGGAAACTGCCAAGCCGGTGGAACCGGCCAAAACCCAGGCCTCAGAAACGAAACCCGCTTCCGTTACTCACGAGGCTCTGGTTAAGGCCTATAAGGATATGGTCGATGAGCTGGCCAAGGGCAAAGATGGCGGCAAGATCGACTGGGAAAAGGTTGAGAAAACTTACAACGAACAGTTCAAGAAATTGGTTCAGGACCGCGACAGCGAGTACAGCGAGAAACTCGACCAGGAGATCTCCAGTGCGATAAAAGCCGGCAAGGACGGCGCCATGAAGTCCGACATCGTGAAGCAAGTGGTTGACAAGCTGGGACAAAAGGTATTCTTCCTGACCCTCCGCCACAACTTCAAAACCATTGAGGACAACATCTCCGACAAGGCGAAAGCGAAAGCGGAACTGGATCAGGCCAAAGCTTTCTACAACGGTGTGCTGAAGTCCACTGTAGAAAAGCGTGACAAAGCGTATGAAACCCAAATGGTAACAGCCATCGAGGGTGCACTGAAAGATATGGACGCTGCGGTGGAAGGCGGCAAGAAACTTGAATTCTCGCTCGCCAAGCAGGTTGTCGACAAGACATTGATGAAAACCTTCTATCTGGCAACCGGTGGTGCCCAAGGATATGTGTACAAGATTGAGAATGCCGTGAAAGAAGGCAAAGATCCGAAGGTTGAGCAGGCCGAGGGATGGGCATTCTACCAGTCCCTGCACGGATATCTTGTAAAATCCGCCAAGGAAGATGCCGAGCTGATCCAGAACAAGCTGGATCTGAAGACCGCAACCAAGGACATTAAGGGAGATGAACTCAACAAAGCGTTTGTCCGGGGGTTTGCAGTCGTTGCAAAGAACGAATACGAGGAATCCTTTAAAAACTGGGGCAAGGACAAAGGTGTCATTACCGCTCTTGAAGGAGCATTGTTCATTCAGTTGATTGAAGCGGACGCGAAGAAACTTCTGGGCGAGGAACAGACGAAAGCCCTGCTTGTCAAAGCGGATGAATTCCTGAAGGCAGCCAAGGCGAATGACAAAGCGAAAGCGGATGCTCTCTATAAGGAGATTCAACCGTCGCTGGATAAACTGGCCAAAGCAGGAAAATAGTATAAAACGGAAGGGTATCCGGGAATCCGGGTACCCCCTTCGCGCAATTAGAACCTACTAATCAAAGGCTGTCGGTGGCAGGGGGTAGTTGGAGTGGCAATATCGATTTTTTCCAAATCGGTTCGGAAGTGGTTTCTGATTCTATGTGCCGGTTTGCTGGCAATTGGCGGACTTCCCGCCACAGCAAACGCTTACTCTTACGGAGACCCAAATGAAGAACAGGTTGCGGAAGTTTACAAAAAAATGGTGGCGGAGTTAAACGAATCTCCCCCCGATTTCGCCGGGGCCCAGGCGATATTCGAGTCCATCAAAAACGAACTTGACATGCATATGGGGACAGAACCGGCTGCGACCGTACTTCAGCATCTGAAAGACAAGAACAAAGACAGCGTCATCTCTGACATGCAGAAGGTCCTGGTGCTCAACATTGCCAGGCGTTTGGATAACATCGAGAAAGACTTTCAGAATTACCAGCAAAACAAGCTGCTGATTGCCAAGGCGAAAGCGACCTTCAATGCACTTTCGCCGGTGATCAAGCAGAAGGACCCGAGTCTGGAAAGCACGTTGGTGCAAGAATTTGACAAGGCACTGCAAGCGCTCGGGAACCCCGGACTGTTCGGGGTCGGTGTGAAAGAACCGGAACCGGCCGTGTTCAAAGCGAGCAAAGCGAAGATTCTGAAGTCGTTGCAGGACCAGTTCGGCTTGAAGAGTCTGGAAACAGGCCACTTTACGGAAGGAGACGGCCCCGGCAACGAACAGAACCGCAACAAACAGGTGGGTACCGACTTTAGTGATGCCCGGAACTGGATTCCGATAGGAATTATTGTTTTGGTCTTATTGGGAATTGTGCTGTTCACCCGCAGGAAGTTCCGAAAATGATCCGGTCGGGAGGGTGGGCGACCCGGGGGCATCTGGCAGCGCTGGTCATCTGTTCACTGCTGGTCAGGTTGCTGTATCTGGCACCCTATCCCACCGGATGGGATGATGTAGACTTTGCCCTGGCCCTTGCAGAATATGATCTGTTGAGGATGCAGCCGCATTTTCCGGGGTATCCCATCTACATTCTGGCGGCTCATCTGTTTAACAGTTGGCTGCATGACCCGTTTCTTGCGCTGTCCTTGTTGTCAGGCGTTGCCGGTGGCCTGACGGTGATTCCGCTCTGGCTGTTGTTTCATCGCATGGGCAACCGGTGGGTGGCTTCATTGGCAGTGTGGATGTATTCGGTTGCTCCCTTGCCGCTGATTACCAGCATTCAGCCGATGTCCGATTCACTGGGTGCATTCCTGGCGGCATGGCTTGCCTATTTTGCGTGGCGGGTTCAGGAAAGCAAACAGATAGAAGGCTCGGATGCTTTCGTAAGCGGTGTCGGGAATGCGACTGACCGGACGCAGTTCGTTTGGCCGACTTTGGCGGCAGGAGTTGTGCTGGGGTTGCTGCTTGGAGTTCGAATTTCCTATCTGGCATTGTCAGCCCTTTGGGTTTGGGCTGTTGCCCAACTCTTGTCGGACCGGGGAACCAGTGTCGGATTCCGTTTTAGCTCAGCAACAGTATCGGCAGTCGCTCTGGCAGCCGTTTGCGGCAGTTGGTTGCTGGCGCTGGTTGTGTCGGCAGGTGGAGTCGATTCCTTTGCGGCTGTTGCCGTATCCTTCACGGAAGGACATTTCTCCGACTGGGGAGGCGCGTACGAAGCGAATGCTTCCTTGTGGGAGAGGGCCAGGCTCTTTCTTTTCCGCCAAATAGGGGGAGCCGGGCTCGGTACGGTCTGGCCCGTGGACGGGATCTTCAATGGGGTGGGCCTCTGGCGTTGGGTTCCAACAGCCGCAGTCGTACTTGGCATAGTGGGGCTGATCCCCCGACTTGCAAGTGACAGAAATCATCGACGCCCTTCCAAAACGGCAGTATTCTTGTGTATATGGATCATCCCTTATCTGCTGTGGGCGTTTTTTGCCCAGAATGTGGAGAAACCGAGACATATTCTCCCCCTGCTACCACCGCTTCTGTACCTGCTTGCGGCAGGTCTGTGGCATCTGGCAGGCTGGGCGGGAAGATTGCGGCAGCCGAGGTTGTATTTGCTCGTCGGAGCCTTCTGGCTGTCCGGGGTCATGGCAATTTCGTACCCGCTGCTGGTGGAAGCCCGCACGAGCGAGTCGCCGATGATGCAGTTGGCTCGCTATGTGAAAGCAAATGTTTCAGCCAATGACAGTTTGATTTTTACTTGGGAAGAACAACGGGTTCTGCGTCTTGTGAGTCCGGCTCATACATCGATTCGTTTGAGACGGTGGGAGGATTTCCGGACGGAAGTCCTCCAGTATCAGGCAAAGCCGATGAAAGTCTATGCCACCAACGCCTTGATAAACGGATTTAACAAGGATGTTGCCGGACTGTTTCGGGAAGTGGCGGTGTTTCGGGGGAATCCCTGGCTGTATCCGACATACCATACAATTGTTCTCTACGAGGGTACTTCGTTGTTATATGAAAACATCCTGTTTTAAGGGGTGCACGATATGGAAGTGCAAGCATTATTGATTACATTCCGCGAGGCATTGGAAGCCCTCTTGATTGTTGGGATTATTACGTCCTATCTGCATCGTGTGAAGCGTCCGGAATTCACGAAATACGTTTGGCTCGGAGCCGGCCTTGCCGTGGCGGCAAGCTTTGGGGTTGCGCTGTTGTTCCAGGTGGTGCTCACCGGATTTGCCGCGATGGGCAGCGAAATGTATCTGAAAATCGGCATCATGCTGATATCCGCTATCCTTCTGACCCAGATGGTGTTCTGGATGGCGAAGCAAAGCCGGGACATCAAAGGGCAAGTGGAAGGCAAACTCGACCAATTCATCACTGCGGGCAACGTGGCAGGCATGGTCATTCACTCGTTTCTGGTCGTGCTGCGGGAAGGAGTCGAAACTGTCTTCTTCTTTGCGGCCATCACGGGGGGCAATATCGGAGCCGCCATGCAGGGATGGGGCGCCATCACCGGAATTGTGCTGGCTGCCATTGTCAGCTACTTCTTCTTTAAGGGTACCATGCGCATCCCGCTCAAAACGTTCTTTAAAGTTACGGGAGCCTTCATTATCCTGATTGCGGCGGGTCTCCTGGTGCAAGGGTTCTCGATGATGCAGGATCTGAACTGGATCGGCAGCGTAATGCCCCAGCTCTATGATCTCACCTGGCTGATGCCGGAGCACCCCATTGATCATGAACACTATGTGCGGGATACCGGTCGCGAGCCGCTCATCTCGGGGGATGTGGGAATCTTCTTAAAGGCTTTGTTCGGCTATTCTTCTATGCCTTCTCTGGAAGAAGTGCTGGTGTATGTCGGGTACTTCGTGGTTCTGTATCTTCTGCTCGAACGACGGAATGCCCAATCGACCGTTGAGGAGAAGGCAACGGTTGAGCAGGCGGGTGCTTCCGCAGCCGGGACTCCCAGGGTGAATCAAGCGGCAAAGGTGGCTGAATAAGTGAAATCCGCCTCGCTGTTTGAGATTGTGGCCGCAAGATGCTGGAATGTGCTGAATGAAGGCAAGACGTTTACTCCGGTATTCGTCTTGTCTGTTTTTCTGATCGCCAACGGACTTGCCGTGGATCCGCTCCGGTTTGGGATTGCTGCCGTTGCAGCCCTGCCGTTGTTTGTCGTGTACTACATCTATGATTACCCGCTTCACCTGCGGTGGTTCCTATGGGTTCCGCCGGCGGGGTTTATCGCAATGTTTGGCCATTGGAATACGGGGCTTCTCTTGTGGGCTTTCGGGCTGTATGTTTTTTTTACCGTCTTCTTCTGGGGAACTTTGTATTATCACTTGCGAATCGGGACCACATGGTGGAACTTTACGAGAATTTGGAAGCTGTTTCTGAAGAACACAGATTCAACAAGCGGCAATGTGGGAGAGCAGCTGCCGAAAGTGTTCCTTCTTTTGTTGGTGATGGATTGGGCGTATCGAGATGGGGTTGGTCCGGGGACACATTCTTGGGAAGCGTATGCTGTCTTTGTCGCAGGGGTTGCGTTTTACAGTTGGTTGGTTCACAAGTTGTTGTTTAATTGGAAGCCGCAGGAATATCCTGATTATACAAGCAATGCGGCTGTCTCGAATCCTTTGGCCAAACGGGTTGTTGTCATTGTGATTGACGGCTGCCGCAAAGAACGATTTGAAGAAGCGGACGCCCCTTTCTTGCACTACCTGCAAAAAACGGGTGTGTACTATGACTTAATGGAGACAGTCTACCCGGCACGGACAGTGGTTTGTTTTTCTTCCATGTTTACCGGGACCTATCCGCGTGAGCACGGGATACAGTCGAACATGGTGTGGAAACTCGGGGTGCGTGTGGAGAGCGTTTTTGACAAGTTGAAACAGCAGGGGCGTAAAGGCGTGCTGTTCGGCTGCGCCCACTTGATAGACGCTTTTGGCGATTATGTGGAGAGCTTTACGGCTGTAGAGAATAACGACATCGTGGACCATAAAATCATGGCCCGCGCAAAAGAGATCATGAAACGGGAAAATCCGGATTTGATGGTCATTCAGATGATTGCGGTGGATCAGACGGGTCATAGCCGCGGCGTCCTGTATCCGGAGTATCTTGACAAGATCAAGGAATCGGACCGGTTGATCGAGGATTTTTACCGTTGGATGGAGCGTGAAGGCTTCTTAGATGACACGGTTCTGGTGGTGATGGCTGATCACGGGCAGGGAAACGGGATTGGCGGCCACGGGCATCTGGATGTCGGGGAACGGTTTGTTCCTTTTATCCTGCACGGATCTGGCATCAAACGGGGCGTGAGAGTAAAAGAACACCGAAGCATCGTATCGCTGGCCCCGACGATTTCCTATCTGCTGGGTGTCCCGTTTCCGGACAAGTCCCGGGGACCGGTACTGACGGAAGCTATTGATGAAGTGAGCAGCAAAGGAGAAACAGCATGAGAAAACTGATTGTGGTGATCCCCGCCTACAATGAGGAAGATTCCATCGCCACTGTGATTCGGAAAGTGCCGCGGAATTTCGATCCTCAAACAAAGGTGGCGGTGCTGGTAGTGGATGATGGTTCCACGGATCGGACAGTGGACGCGGCATTTGAAGCGGGAGCCGATCGAGTGCTTTCCTTTGGACGCAACCGTGGATTGGGGGCTGCCGTTCGGGAGGGGCTGCGGGAAGCTTACCGGCTGGGGGCCGATTTTGCCGTTATGATTGATGCGGATGATGAGTATCCGGCAGATTGTATACCGCAAGTGGTGGCACCTGTTGTGCTTGGGGAAGCCGATTACGTGCTGGCTTCCCGCTTTGCGGGCACCATTCAGGGGATGAAATTGCATCGAAGGCTTGGCAATTACTTTTTTACGCTGCTGCAGTCTGCATTGCTGAGAAGAATCATAACTGACGGTCAGACGGGATTTCGGGCATTCTCGCGGCAGGTGCTTGCGACAATGGATATCATCCATGACTACAACTACGCACAGGTTATGACCTTAAACATAGTAAGGCAGGGGTATCGGATGGCGGAAGTGCCGATTCCTTATAAGGTAAGGACAACAGGCCGATCGTTTATCCGGTTTTGGGCGTATATGCGGAATGTGCTGCCGGCAATTGTTAAGGAGATGAGGAGAAAGCCGGGGGAGGACCGGCGGGGGAACTCGTCCAAGGATGCTTCACAAGCGGCACTCACAAATGCGGAAGCTTGACAGGTACAACTCCTGATCGCAGTGATTTTACAAGCGATTAGGAGATTTTTATTTTTGGGGTAAGGAGTGACGAAAAAATATTGACAATTGGTTCGGTGCGTTGTAAATTAAGTGTAACCTAAATGCCTTAAAAACAAGGTTGTTTACTCGGAATTATTTTTTCGGAAAGTGTGTATCCCCTGACAGCCGCCTGTAATATGTTAGAAGGGGCACAGAAATTACGACCTTTTGGACGGTCCCCTTTCGTTATGGCGGATGGATAAGAATTATTTATTTGTATCATTAGACTACCTTATGAAAAGGGAGGCGACAGAAGGGAAACACAACGGAAATCAAACCTGAAACCGTTTGAAAAAGTAACAACACCAAAGGGTAAGGGGGGAGTATCGTGACAACAAAATTTGAGCCTCAACGGCCGGAAGATTTGTGGATTGATCGAATTCTTAACGCTTTACAGGATCTTGAGTTCGGATCTGTTCAGATTATCGTTCATGATTCTAAAATCATGCAAATCGAACGGACTGAAAAACTGCGCTACCCTTTGGAACGTACAACCTTTGATGAGCGGCCTCCCCGCAGGAAAAACAAGTAAATCGTAAGCTGTTTCAAAATTCAATGCCGATCGGACCACCGAAGGCTCCCGTTGAATGCAGGTTTGCTTCTGCATGCACAGGGAGTCTTTTTGTTTTCGGATCCGATACGAAAGTGATTCGAAGGAGAGAGGACTATGTCAATTCAAACAGGAGCACAAAAAAAGTTTTATGCATTCACACGAGGAATTCAGTTACTGGCTGCAGGAAGTCTGGTGTTAGGGTTAGCCGCTTGCGGCAAAAGCGGCAGTGAGGTAACTAATTCTGCGGCACAAACCAATGGGAAAACGGGTTCCAACGGTACGGTTGAGATTCTGAATGTTTCTTACGACCCAACCCGTGAACTCTATCAAGAATTGAACACTGCTTTTGCCAAACACTGGAAAGAGAAAACGGGGCAAACCGTGAGCATTAAACAGTCTCATGGAGGTTCCGGCAAGCAGTCACGTGCAATCATCGACGGTTTGGAAGCCGATGTGGCAACACTCGCACTGGCTTATGACATCGATGAGCTCGAGAACAAGAAGCTGATTCCGGCTGAGTGGCAAAAGCGTCTTCCGGACAACAGTTCACCTTATACGTCGACCATCGTATTTCTGGTGCGCAAAGGGAATCCAAAGGGGATCAAAGACTGGGACGATTTGGTGAAACCGGGTATCTCCGTCATCACCCCCAACCCTAAGACATCAGGAGGAGCACGGTGGAATTACTTGGCTGCCTGGGGATATGCACTGAAGAAATATGGTGGAGATGAAGGAAAAGCCAGGGAGTTTGTAAGCAATCTGTATAAGAACGTGCCTGTTCTTGATTCCGGAGCCCGGGGATCCACTACCACATTTGTTGAAAGGGGCCTTGGTGACGTATTGATCGCATGGGAAAACGAGGCTTTTCTCTCCTTGAAGGAATTTGGAAAAGACAAGTTTGAAATCATCGCGCCTTCCGTCAGCATTCTTGCAGAGCCTCCGGTGACCGTGGTTGACAAGGTGGTAGACAAACGGGGGACACGTCAAGTAGCACAAGCGTATCTGGAATTCCTCTATACGGAACAGGGGCAGGAGATTGCGGCCAAAAACTATTACCGGCCCCGATTGACGTCGGTAGCTTCCAGGTATGCAGAGCAATTTCCCAAGCTGAACCTGTTTACGATTGATGAGGTTTTTGGTGGATGGCAAAAAGCGCAAAAAACCCATTTTTCCGATGGCGGAGTCTTTGATCAAATTTATAAAAAATAAAATGGTGAGTTAAAATGGCAAACACTGCGAAACAGCGAAGTACCCTTCCGGGATTTGGTTTGGCAATGGGGTTTACCCTTCTCTATCTGAGTCTTGTTGTACTGATTCCGCTCGCCGGACTCTTTCTTAAGACAACCGAATTGCACTGGGAACAATTCTGGAGCGTGGTGACCGCTCCACGAGTACTGGCTTCCTATTGGCTCAGTTTTGGCACCTCATTGATCGCGGCAGTGACAAATACGGTCTTTGGACTGTTGGTTGCGTGGGTGTTAGTTCGCTATTCTTTTCCGGGAAAGAGAATCATTGACGGGTTGGTGGATCTTCCTTTTGCCCTGCCGACTGCTGTTGCGGGCATCTCTCTGACCATTCTCTATTCTCAGAATGGTTGGCTTGGCCGATATTTGGAAGCGATAGGAATCAAGGCAGCCTATACGCCGCTTGGGATCACCATTGCACTCACCTTTATCAGCCTTCCGTTCGTTGTTCGGACGGTGCAGCCGGTACTGCAGGAATTAAACGTACAGGTTGAGGAAGCGGCTGCCACGTTAGGGGCAAATGGTTGGCAGAGATTTGTGAGAATCATGCTGCCCCAATTGCTCCCGGCGGTGCTGACAGGGTTTGCACTAGCGTTTGCACGAGCAATTGGAGAGTACGGCTCGGTGGTCTTTATTTCCGGAAATATGCCGATGCGTACAGAGATCACGCCCCTGCTTATCATGACGAAACTGGAACAATATGATTATGCGGGTGCCACCGCGATTGCAGTTGTGATGCTTGTAGTTTCGTTTGTACTGCTGTTGCTGATTAATTGGCTGCAATGGCGGAGCGGCCGCCGTCATGTGCTGGGGTAAGGGGGAGGAACAGGTATGGTACCTCCAATGTCCCGGTCCCGCAGCAAGCTTGAGCCGGTTATCCGCTGGACGCTGATTGGGATTGCACTTGCATTTGTTGCGCTGTTCTTGATCTTACCGTTGTTGACTGTCTTTACTCAGGCCCTCGGCAAGGGTCTGGAAGCTTATGTCAGGGCCATCAGCGAACCTGAAGCACTGGCAGCCATTCGTTTGACACTGGTTACCGCCGCGATTGCGGTTCCGCTGAATCTGCTGTTTGGTATAGCCGCATCATGGGCGATTGCCAAGTTCGAGTTTCCGGGGAAAAACATTTTGATCACGCTTATCGATCTTCCATTTGCTGTGTCACCGGTCATTTCGGGGCTGATCTACGTGCTTCTTTTTGGTGCGCAGGGGGCATTAGGACCGTGGCTGGCTGAGCATGATATCAAAATTATCTTTGCTGTTCCGGGGATCGTCCTGGCTACCATTTTTGTAACATTTCCTTTTGTCGCACGCGAATTGATTCCTCTCATGCAATCCCAAGGGAAGGACGAGGAAGAAGTTGCATACACACTGGGTGCGAACGGGCGGCAAACTTTTTTTCGGGTAACCCTTCCCAACGTAAAATGGGGGTTGCTGCATGGCGTCCTCCTATGCAATGCACGGGCCATGGGGGAGTTTGGAGCCGTCTCGGTTGTGTCCGGACATATTCGAGGGCAAACCAACACGATTCCCCTGCATGTAGAAATTCTTTATAACGAATATAACTTTGCAGCCTCTTTTGCTGTTGCTTCGTTATTAACAATACTCGCGGTAGTGACGCTGGTGATCAAGAGTGTTCTCGAGCGAAAATCCAGACAGCCATCCATTCTTGCTGTGCGACAGACAGATCCAGGAAAAGTTGGGGGAGAGCACTATGAGTATCGAAGTGCGTAATATTACAAAAAAATATGGTTCTTTCACGGTCATTCAGAATCTGAATCTGGAAATCCCAACCGGAGAGTTGGTGGTCCTGTTGGGACCTTCAGGATCAGGCAAAACCACTTTATTGCGGGCGATCGCCGGGTTGGAAAGGACGGACATCGGACAGATTCTTTTAAACGGAGAAGATGCAACCCATCTGGGCCCGCGTGACAGAGGAATTGGTTTCGTATTTCAGAACTATGCGCTGTTTCGTCACATGAATGTGTTTGAGAATGTTGCTTTTGGCCTGCGAGTCCGTCCCCGAAAACTGCGACCTTCCGAAAAAGAGATCCGCGATAGGGTGCACGAACTTCTCAAACTGGTACAGTTGGAGGAATTTGCAAAGCGGTTTCCCTCCCAACTGTCAGGCGGTCAATGTCAACGTGTGGCGTTAGCGAGGGCGTTGGCGGTGGAACCGAAAGTACTGCTGCTGGATGAACCGTTCGGCGCCCTGGATGCCAAGGTTCGCCAAGAACTGCGCAGTTGGCTTCGCAACATTCATGATGAGCTGCATATCACCAGTGTGTTTGTTACCCATGACCAGGAAGAAGCGTTAGAGGTAGCAGACCGCATCGTGGTCATAAATGAAGGCCAAATCGAGCAGGTTGGTACACCTGAGGAAGTTTACACCCACCCTGCTACTCCTTTTGTCTACAATTTTATTGGCCGGGTCAATGTGATAAGCGGCCAGGTGCAAGAGGGAAGAATTCGGATCGGCAATCTCGAAGCGGAGGTGCCGGAAGGTTTCGGTACATCCGCCATTTGCTATGTGAGACCGCACGACATCGAAATCGAAACCCAGCGGGAAAATCAGAGCGAAAATCAAAGCACAAACGCAATCGAAGCGACGATTCGCCACATAAATATTATCGGACCGGTGGCAAGACTTGACCTGAAACGGAGTGATACAGGCGAATTCATTCAGGCTGAAATCAGCAACGACATGTATCAGCGGCTTGGACTGAAGGTGAATCAACCTGTTTATGTGAAATTCAGAAACCTGAAAGTATTTGCACAAGAGAAGTCATTAGGGAAGGGACCTCAAGATGATTCGGAAGCTCTGCCTGTTGGCTCGGTAAGCTTAAATGCAAATTTACACGTTTCCTGAATGAAAATGTGTTAATGATGGCTTGTGCTGACTGGACTGCCAGAAGCCCCCGTATCTCCGCTGTTTCGACTGCGAGAGAAGGGGGCTGTTTTAATGGAAGGAGGCGATTTTGCTGGAACAGATTGTTACCATTCAAACCGGTGATGCAGAACTGACGGCAACATTACACTACCCGGCAGTGGCTTCAGATGAAAAGAAGCGCACTGAGGCTCGATACCCGACGGTCATCATTTGTCATGGGTTTATTGGCAATCGAATCGGAGTGGATCGGCTGTTTGTCAAAACCGCTCGCTACCTCGCCGCGAGTAACCATATCGTTCTTCGGTTTGATTATGCGGGTTGCGGGGAAAGTGCCGGGGATTACGGACAAGGTGGAATGGATGATTTGATTTTGCAAACCCGGCATGTCATTGATTATGCACTCGGAATCGAAAGAGTGGATCCCAATCGCATCATTCTTCTGGGGCATAGTTTGGGCGGAGCTGTTGCATTGCTCACCGCGGTAAAAGACAGTCGGGTCAGATCGCTTGTTCTGTGGGCGGCTGTGGCCAATCCTTTTACCGATATTGTTCGAATCGTCGGGGAAAAGGCATATGATCTGCTCTCGCAGTCTGCATATATTGATTATCTCGGGTATAGGCTGACGAGCAAGTTTTTTGAATCTCTATCCAAGTATCACCCCCTTCTGCAAACGCGGAATTTTGCAGGCAATGTGTTGCTGGTTCATGGAAGCGGGGACGATGTGATACCGGTAGACTACTGTTTCCTCTACCAACGGGCATTTTTGTTTCGATCCGGTGCCAGGTGTGACAAAGAAGTGATCTTGGGAGCCAACCATACGTTCTCTTCCATCAGTCATTTTAACCAATTACTGAGGGTAACAAGCAGTTGGTTGGCTGCCGATCAGCGGAATATAGAATGGACCGATTGGGTGATTTGACCGAGTCATGTTTTCGCAATATGGCTGGCTTTCCGCAAAGATATTGCCGGTACCGACAGAGGTCTTGCGGGCGGGGGCGGCGAAAGTCGGGGAAGTTGCGCCAGAATGATTTGCAGGATGCAGATTGCACGAACGTTGTATGCCGAAAGGTAAAGGTGTAAATTCGAGAAGATGATGACCTGTTTTGGCAGGTCATTTTTCATGTAAGCCGCAGTCTCTAGTGGGGAATATTCCGGAATCATGAAGTGATGATAGAGTTTTTACCCTGAACATCGTAAGATATACGTAGTCGCATATTTATCCATAAACCCGCCCGTGAGGTTAGAAAAGGAACACAACTGTACGTCCGAGTTCCCACACCTGTGCTATACAAGAAACTTAAAAGGGAACGTTAGTCTTGGTTTGGAAAAAAGGAGAGTATGTTCTTGACAAGCCTGCAACTGCGTGTCGAGCAAGTAGTTAAGGCTTTGCAGCACATCGGAATTCATTCAAATGAGGTCAAGGTATTGGCTGATGGGGGAAACCTCATTGTATATCTGTCACCATATCCCATTGTAGCGCGTGTGATAACCCTGTTTGAGGGAGATGATTCACAATATTGGAGGGACATTCTTGCACGTGAGATTGACGTTGCACGTCACTTGGAGAGTGTGGGTGCTCCAGTGGTTAAACCAATCTATGACTTTGATCCAGGCCCTCATCCTACTGGAGATACATGGTGTACTCTGTGGGAATATATTCCCGCTTCAGACTTGCCAGTCCTGACTGGGGATGAGGCGTTCAATCTCCTTAAAAGTCTGGAATCCAGCATGGAGACATATCCTGGTTCTCTTCCTCTATTGGGGGCTTGGAACCCAGTCTGTGACGCTATGACCCGGCTTTCAACTATTGAACACGAACAGCTAAGAGATTTGACAATGTACTGGACAGAGATTGACAAACGCCTTCGGGGCCTTTCTGCGGATAAATTTGTTCCTGCGCACGGAGACGCTCACCTCGGTAACCTTATAGCAAGCCCAAAGGGATGGCTATGGATCGACTTTGAAGATGTTTCCCTGATGCCGCGGTTTTGGGATCTTGCTTCTGCCGTAGCACGAACTCCTTTACTTGGAGAGTCAAAAGAACTCTCAAACGAATTGATACGAAAATACCTTGGAGATACCCCAAGCCAAGCTGATAACGAAGCATTCAACTTGGCCCTATCTGCACGTGTAGTTGCATCAGTTGCAATAAATTTGTCTTTAGCCCTGGAAGGTCACTCAAATTCAGAATTAGCCTGGAGACGGCTGGAAAATGGATTACATATACTTGATAAAATTCTCTCTGGTTGGTCTTAAATCTTCAGGATCAAGCAAAATCACTTTACTGGGGGCGATCGCCGGGTTGAAAGGGACGGACAGCGGTTTCAGGACCGGATTTCTTGACAGAACTTGCCTGTTTTAATACGATGCTTATAGATTGATGCCGGAAAGTACACCCTTACTGTCATGGATGAGCCGATGCCATGATGCTAAGGGGTGTTTCTTTTTGTTTAAGGAGGATACGGATGTACCGTCAACAGTTGATGGAACAATTGAAACGGTTTGTAGAGCTTGAGGACTCGCAATTGCTTGGCTTGATTGAAATTCCGAAAGAGGAGTCGCACGGGGATCTGGCGTTTCCCTGTTTCCAGCTTGCGAAACAGTTTCGGAAGGCTCCCAACCTGATTGCGGCCGAACTGGCAGATAAAGTGAACGCGGATCTGCTGCCTGTGTTTGAGAAGGCGGTGGCCGTCGGCGGCTATTTGAATTTTTTCCTGAACCGGGATGCGGTTATTCGTGACATCTTGGCCACGATTGCAAAGGCCGGGAATACATATGGGAATTCCAGTGTGGGCCGGGGACAGAAAGTTGCCATCGACATGTCGTCGGTGAATATCGCCAAGCCCTTTGCCATCCACCATCTTCGTTCGACGATGATCGGAAATGCGATAGCCAATATTTTGGACAGCCAGGGCTACCATGTCATGAAGATCAACCATCTTGGAGATTGGGGAACGTCTTTCGGCAAGTTGATCGTGGCATACCGGAACTGGGGCCACGAATATGATCTGAAGGACAATGCCGTTAGGCAGTTGCTTGAACTCTATGTACGCTTTAACCAGGAAGCGGAGAAACGGCCTGAAATGGAAGATGAGGCACGGGCAGCGTTTAAAGCCCTGGAAGACGGGGACGAGGAAACGGTTCGGCTCTGGAAGCGGTTTATTGAGATTTCCCTTGCGGAATTCGAGAAGACGTACCGTTTGTTAAACGTGGAATTTGATTATTACCTTGGCGAAAGCTTCTATAGTGACAAGATGGGGGCGGTGGAAGAAGAGCTTGCGGAGAAAGGGCTTCTGCAAACCAGTGAAGGGGCGGAGATTGTCGATCTGTCCGCTTTCGATATGCCGCCATGCCTGATTCGAAAATCGGACGGAGCTACTTTGTACGCTACGCGTGATCTGGCTACGGCCCTTTACAGGAGACGGGAAATGGGTGCCGACCTGTTGGTGTATGTGGTTGGCGCTGAGCAGAAACTCCATTTTCGCCAGGTATTCAAGGTGTTGGAGCTGATGGGCCATGAGTGGGCCGCGAAGGATTGCATTCATGTGCCGTTCGGTACCATGTTTGTTGACGGTCAGCGGTTGTCTTCGCGCAAGGGTCAGGTAGTGTTCCTGGAAGATGTGCTGCGCAAAGCGGTGGAAGTGGCTGCCGGCATTATAGAAGAGAAAAATCCGGCTTTGCCCAATAAAGAAGAAGTGGCGGAAGCGGTCGGTGTGGGTGCCATTATCTTTAACGACCTGAAAAACAACCGTGTCAACGATGTGAATTTTGTCTGGGCTGAGGCGTTAAACTTCGACGGGGAGACTGGACCGTATGTGCAGTACACCTATGCCCGTATCTCCAGTTTGCTGCGAAAAGGGGATTATCAACCGGACCAGAAATTGCCTGATACCATGTCCGCTGTGGGAGGAGATGTGGAATGGTCTCTTGTGAAACTTCTGGGCCGCTTCCCGAACGTGCTGGACCGGGCTCGCGAGCAGTATGATCCTTCGGTGGTTGCCAAGTATGTGATTGATGTATGCCAGATTTTTAACCGATACTATAACACAACCCGGATTCTGGAGGGCGAGCGGAACGAAATCGTGCAGAAGCTGACCCTGGCAAGTGCTGCCCGTACGGTGATCGGCAAGTGTCTGCATTTGCTGGGTCTTCGGTCGATGGAGACAATTTAATTGGATGGGACGAAGTGATCTATGAATCGGATTACAGCCGGTCTCTTGGTGTTGGCAGGGGCTACAAGCTACGGACTGCTGGGACCCTTCGTAAAAAAGGCCTACAATGCCGGGTTTACCCCACAGGATGTAACGAGCAGCCAATTTGCGTTTGCTTTGCTGGTATTGGCGGTATTGTCCTTTTTCTCGTGGAGGTCCCTCAGGCAAGTATCCCGCCGGGATTTGCTTCGTCTTTCCCTGCTTGGAGTGCTGTCAACAGGTACTAGTGTGTTTTACTATTTTTCGCTCCATTACTTACCTGCATCCCTGGGGATTGTGTTGTTGTTTCAATTCGTATGGGTTGTAATGGTGATCGATTACCTTGTCGCCCGGCGGAAACCAACCGGTCTTAAATGGTTGTCCCTGATGCTGGTGATGGTGGGAACCTTGTTGGCGGTAAACGTGTTTGCGGCTGATTGGCAGAAAGTTTCTTCTGTCGGGCTGCTGTTGGGTTTGTTGTCTTCGGTGACATACGGCGGTTTCCTTTATGGGTATGAAAAAGTGGAGAGTCGGGCGCCGGCGGTGGTCAATTCTTTCATCCTGAGTTTTGCCTCGGTTGTGGCAATTTTTTTGATCTTTCCCCCGCAGTTTGTTTGGAACGGAACACTGGGAGGAGGTTTATGGATGTGGGCTCTTTTGATAGGGTCTCTCGGGCAGGTCATACCGCCAATTCTGTTTAACAAAGGCATACCGGTCGTGGGGGGAACGCTTGCAGGGTTATTGGCATCGATTGAGCTTCCCGTAGCTGTGATGGCAGCTGCCTGGCTGCTAAGTGAGCAGGTGCTGCTCATTCAATGGTTGGGAATTCTGCTGATCCTGGGAGGCATTGTCGTGGCAGAACTTCAGGGGCGCGAATCTCCGCGAGAAATGGCAAAAGCTCACGAATAGAGGGTCTCATCGTGGGCTTTCTTGTTTTTTATCAGATTTTGTTCGAAAAATGGCGGATCAATGCGTTGTGTTTCCCGTCAGGGGATGATAAGATAGCTCTTGTGCCGCGAGGGAATCCTGAAAGTAAGGGCTTCGCGGGACGATAAAAAAATATCGCATCCTGAAAATACCAGTTGAAATGGATGGGATGGATGTGATAAGATGACATTTGCCGCCGCGAGAGAGCGGGTGGCAAATGAAGCAAAACGAGACCAAGTCGTTCTTTGAAAACTGAATCGTGTAGGGAGCCACGATTGACTTGAGGTCGCTCGGCTAAGAACATCGGCGTCCATGCCGCGTCGAACCTAAACGCCACATCCGTGTGGCAGGTTCGACACTAGCGCATCGTACGCGTCGTAACGCCGAGTAGATCATCCATGATCTAAGAGTTTGATCCTGGCTCAGGACGAACGCTGGCGGCGTGCCTAATACATGCAAGTCGCGCGGCTTG
>NZ_BDUF01000007.1 GCF_002335525.1 Effusibacillus lacus | reverse complement strand
TTCTTGAAACCCCTTCGTATGAAACGAGGGGGGAACTAAAAAGTGACATTTTCATAGAACAGTTAAGGTGACATTTTCACTGAATCTTGACAGGTTGAAAAACCTGTGTGTAATTGATTCCTGATTCGTCATTTATCCACTTGTTTCGACAAAATACGTCACACCTTATCCACAATCCACACCCTTGTGCGTTTCTGTCATTGAATATTGAGAAGTTTGTGGATAAGTTGGAAAAAACCATTGCAGTCAAGGCATAATTTTTGTATCATGGATTTGTCATCGAAGTGGATAACTTTAGTTTTACCCAAGATTGTCCACAACTTGTGGATAACATTGTGAATACTTATCCTCAAAAGGAACTTCTTTGTTCACATTTCCTCAATAGGAATCTACAACTCCCATAACAATCCACGAATTTCATGACGTCGTTCGTTATTCGTTTATCCACAGTTCTATGCTCACGAGAACTTAATCCGTGGATTTTTTTTTCTTCTTTTTCCAATCCGTTACGGTTTTATATGTAGGAGGTAGGCATTACCCATGGATCGGGCCGGCGAACTTTGGCAACGAACTCTGACAATGTTGGAACAAACTCTGTCCAAACCCAGTTTTGAAACCTGGTTCAAGTCAACCAAGCCGCTATCGCTGGAAGGCAATACGCTGGTTGTCAGTGTCCCTAACGATTTTGCACGAGATTGGCTTGAATCCAGGTATTTGGGAATCATTCGGGAGACCTTGGGATCTCTCACAATGACCGATATGAACGTTCGGTTTGTGATTCCACAAATATCGGACGAGCAGTTTGAAACAAAAGAATCCCGTCGGGGAAAAGACCAGCTGGGACGTGTGGACAGGGAATTGACTGACGAGTACATACCATCTGCGTTGAATCCCAAATACACCTTTGAGACATTCGTAATCGGAGCCGGCAACCGGTTCGCCCATGCAGCCGCATTGGCAGTGGCTGAAGCACCGGCCAAGGCCTATAATCCCTTCTTTATCTACGGTGGCGTAGGTCTCGGCAAAACCCACCTGATGCACGCTATCGGCCATTATGTATTGGAACACAACCCTGCTGCCAAGGTTATGTACATCTCCTCCGAGAAATTTACCAATGAGTTTATTAATTCGATTCAGTATAACCGGACGGAAGATTTTCGCAACAAGTACAGGAATATCGATGTGTTGCTGATCGACGACATCCAGTTTCTGGCCGGCAAGGAGCAGACACAGGAAGAATTCTTCCACACATTCAATACGCTGCATGAGGAAAGCAAACAAATCATCATATCCAGCGACCGGCCGCCCAAAGAGATTCCAACTTTGGAGGACAGGCTCCGATCCCGGTTTGAATGGGGATTGATCACCGACATTCAGCCTCCTGATCTTGAGACCCGTGTGGCGATTCTTCAAAAGAAAGCGAAAGCTGACGGCCTTAACATCCCGAACGATGTTCTTATGTATATCGCGAATAAGATCGATACGAACATACGTGAACTGGAAGGCGCCCTGATCCGGGTAGTGGCCTATTCTTCCCTGATCAACAACGATTTGACGGCGGATCTTGCGGCGGAAGCGCTGAAAGACATTATATCGGACAACCGTCCAAAAACAATTACAATTCATGAGATTCAAAAGGTTGTCGGAGAGCATTTTAATCTTAAAATTGAGGATTTTAAGGCGAAGA
Organism: Effusibacillus lacus; assembly: GCF_002335525.1. Lineage (NCBI taxonomy): Bacteria > Bacillati > Bacillota > Bacilli > Caryophanales > Alicyclobacillaceae > Effusibacillus > Effusibacillus lacus. The sequence goes on along the minus strand of NZ_BDUF01000007.1, from coordinate 96,063 downwards.
AACGGACCAAGGCCGTGGCATTTCCCCGTCAGATTGCTATGTATCTGGCTCGGGAACTGACCGATTTTTCCCTGCCAAAGATCGGAGACGAATTCGGTGGGCGGGATCACACTACCGTTATCCACGCCCACGAGAAAATTACCAGGGAATTGGAGAACAATTTTAGCTTGCGGCAAACCCTGGAATCACTTAAAGAAAAGATTCGAGTATAAAGGCTGGAATCTGTGGATAGACCACAATTCTTATCTACAAATTGCCCACATCGACAAAATCAGACAAAATTTGAATCCACAAGGGTTATCCACAAATCCACAATCTTTATTACTACTATTACGGTTTTAATAATCAATCTCCAAATAATTATAGATATGTAACCGATTCGATCTTTATGCCCACAACGAGGAGGATTTCTTGTGAAAGTTTCAATCGATAGAAGCGCACTTCTGGCTGCGATTCAAAATGTGCAACGGTCTGTATCCACAAAAACGACAATTCCTGTTTTGTCGGGAATCAAACTGTCAGCGGAAAGAGATACGTTGAAATTGACCGCTACCGATTTGGAGACAGGCATTGAAACCGGTCTGCCCGCGCACATAGAGAATCAGCAGATTGTGCAAATTATGGAAGAAGGGGCCATCGTGCTTTCTGCACGTTATCTGTCTGAAATCGTGCGTAAATTGCCCCAATCTGAAGTGGAGCTGGAAGTGAAACAGAACTACCTGACCATCATCCGCTCCGGATCCTCCGAGTTTAATCTGCATGGTTTGCATGCGGAAGAGTTCCCCAAACTGCCGCAGGTTTCAGGCAGCCAAACCTTTGGCATTCCCGCCATTGTGCTGAAAGATATGATCCGGCAAACGGTGCCTGCCGTATCTTCGGAAGAAATTCGGCCTGTGCTGACAGGTGTTGTGGCGGTTCTGCAGGAAGGCCGTCTCCGGTTTGTGGCAACAGACAGCCATCGTTTGGCCCAGCGCATAGTGAATGTGGAAGCGCCAGCAGAACTTGCTTTTTCCAATGTGATTATCCCGGGTAAAAGCCTGTCCGAATTGGGACGCCTGCTGCCGGACAATGACAGTCTGGTCGATGTTGTGATTGCGGATAACCAGATCATGTTCAAATTTGAAAATACTCAGTTTTATTCCCGTTTGATTGACGGTCAGTATCCGGACACTTCCCGCATCATTCCAACCAGTTTCAAGACGCGGATCCAGGTTGGGACCAAAGAACTGCTTGATGCGGTGGACCGGGCAGCGCTAATTGCCCGGGACAATGACAATAATGTGGTGCGCTTGAACATCAGAGCGGGTCAGTCGGAGATCTCCTCCAATTCCGCAGATGTGGGCAAAGTGACCGAGTCAATCCATTTCGCCGATTTTCAGGGAGAAGAATTACTGATTGCCTTTAACGCCAAATATCTGATTGACGCTTTGCGGGTAGTGGAAAGCGAGTCGATTACCGTGGAATTCACCGGTTCCATGAGCCCTTTCCTGATCAAACAATCCGATAATCCGGACTATATCCATTTGATTTTGCCTGTAAGAATCTATTAATCCTGTGGGGGGCATTGAATTTGACGAGGGAAGTGGAAGTAACCTCTGATGAAATCACCCTGGGGCAATTGCTTAAATACGCGGATATCGTCGGCTCCGGCGGGGAAGTGAAGGTGTTCTTGCGGGAAGAACGCATTCTTGTCAACGGCGAACCGGAGAACCGCCGCGGACGCAAACTCCGTCCCGGCGACCGGATTGAAATAGAAGGCTTCGAGCCGATGGTGATCAAGGGTATTGGACAGGCATGATACTTCAAAGCTTGGAATTAAAAGATTTTCGCAATTATGAATCGCTTTCTCTTCAACTGTCCCCACAGGTGACGATCTTTGTGGGGCAAAACGCGCAGGGAAAGACGAACGTATTGGAAAGTATTCTGATGCTGGCCCTTGCCAAGTCGCACAGGGCCGGCCGGGATTCGGAAATGATCCGCTGGGGAGCTGATTTCGCTTCGGTTTCCGGTGTTGTGGAAAGAAACCAACGCAACTACTCTCTTGACCTGAAGATTCTGCCGCGGGGCAAGAAAGTTCGTGTCAACGGTCTTGAGAAACGCAAAATGAGCGATTTCATTGGTCACCTGAATGTGGTATTGTTTGCACCAGAAGATCTTATGCTGGTAAAAGGGGCTCCGCAGGCCAGAAGAAGGTTTCTGGACATGGAGTTGGGACAAATGAGCCCTCAATACTTGTATAACCTGGCTCAGTATCAGAAAGTTCTGCAGCAAAGAAACAATATCCTGAAAGACAGTGAACGGATGGATGCAGGGCTGGTCGGAACGCTTTCCGTATGGGATGAGCAATTGGTTGAGTATGGCGCAAAGATTATCCGCAAAAGACTTGAATTTGTAGAGAAGATTCAGCAATTTTCTGCTGACATTCACCAACGAATCACTTCCGGGCGGGAAGAGTTGACGCTTCAATACAAAAGTTCCTTACTGGAAAACGAGAACTGCAGTGGTTCGTTGGCCGATTTTTTCCGGGAACAGTTACTCTCCCGCCAGAAAGATGATTTTCGGAGAGGTTCCACTTCGGTAGGCCCGCACCGTGATGACATTGAGGTGCAAATCAATCAACAGAATGTGCATACATTCGGATCCCAGGGACAGCAGCGCACAGCCGCCCTATCGATGAAACTTGCAGAGATCGAACTGATCAGACATGAAGTGGGAGAATATCCGGTTTTGCTGCTGGATGATGTGCTGTCAGAGTTGGACGAGATGAGACAATTGCACTTGCTTGAGAGTATGGGGGAACGGGTTCAGACCCTGATCACAACCACGATGACCTATGGATTGCAAGAACTGATGCAGGAAAAAGCGGTTGTATACAGGGTAATGGGAGGCAGTATCGATCGTACTTGAGAGATTCTCCATGAAAGGAGGGGAAGGCGAATGTTTATCCATTTGGGCGGAGACGTAATGGTACCGAGCAAAGAAGTCATTGCCATCTTTGATTTGAAAATGAAAGAGTCGGCGGATGCCACCCGGGAATTTCTGAACGTGGCCGAAGAAGAAGGTTTCATTGTGGTGATTGATGAAAACGAAAGCAAGTCGTTTGTGGTAACCAACCGCAAAGTGTATTTCTCGCCGATTTCATCCTTAACGCTAAAGAAACGTGCAGGTTTTGTGGCAGAACTTGACGAAAGATAAGGTAGACCAACTGCATGCACACGGCGTGCTCTATGACATCAGGATTCAGATTGATCCTGTTTTTTTGCGTTTAAATCGGGTAATATGGTAAAATTTATTGGTATGATAAGGAATCGGAGGGACATGGATGACGCAAGAGACGCACGTATATGACGAGTCCCAGATACAGGTCCTGGAAGGCCTTGAAGCTGTTCGCAAGCGTCCGGGCATGTACATTGGTTCAACAAGTGTCAGAGGATTGCATCACCTGGTATGGGAGATTGTCGACAACAGTATCGACGAAGCGCTCGCGGGACGGTGCGATACAATTGACGTCATAATACATCCTGACAACAGTGTGACGGTTAGGGATAACGGGAGCGGAATTCCGGTAGGGATCCACCCGAAGATGGGAATTCCAACTGTGGAAGTGGTATTGACGGTTCTCCACGCAGGTGGGAAGTTTGGCGGAGAAGGATATAAGGTTTCGGGAGGTCTCCACGGGGTGGGGTCCTCTGTTGTGAATGCCCTTTCCGAGTGGCTGGAAGTGGAAGTCAGACGGGAAGGCAAGATTCACCGTATGCGTTTTGAAAGAGGGAAGACGGTTTCTCCGCTGGAAGTGATGGGGGACACTGATGAGACAGGAACCACGGTGACATTCAAACCGGATCCGGAAATCTTTACCGAAACGATTGAATATTCCTATGATACCCTGCAGTCACGATTGCGTGAACTGGCGTTTTTGAATGGCGGAATTACCATTACATTGTCGGATGAACGGCATGAAAAGTCGCAGTCTTATCAATACGAGGGCGGAATCGCTTCATTCGTCGAATATCTGAACCAAAACAGGGAAGTGCTGCATGACCCGGTATTCGTATCAGGAGAGAAAGACGGCGTGATTGCCGAGGTTGCGCTCCAATACAATGACACTTACGGTACCAGCATTCATTCCTTTGCGAACAATATCAACACTCACGAAGGCGGAACTCACGAAGTGGGATTCAAGACTTCGCTGACCCGTGTGATCAACGAATATGGAAAACGGATGAATCTGCTGAAAGATGACATAAAACTGGACGGGGATGATGTGCAGGAGGGGTTGACTGCAGTCATCTCGGTCAAGATCCCGGAACCCCAATTTGAAGGCCAGACGAAAACCAAGTTGGGCAATTCGGAAGTGAGAGGGATCGTCCAGACGATGTTTGGCGACAAATTTACCGATTTTCTCAACGAAAATCCGAGTGTTGCCAAAAAAATCGTCGAGAAGGCGCTGATGGCCGCCAGGGCCAAGGAGGCTGCCCGTAAGGCACGCGATCTGACCCGCCGCAAAAGCGCTTTGGAAGTGGGTTCTCTGCCGGGGAAACTGGCAGATTGCACTTCCAGAGACGCCTCCATTTCGGAACTGTACATTGTGGAAGGGGATTCTGCAGGCGGTTCTGCCAAACAGGGACGCGACAGCAAGTTTCAAGCGATTCTGCCTTTGCGCGGAAAGATCATAAACGTGGAAAAGGCGCGTCTTGACAAGATTCTGTCCAATACGGAAATTCGCGCCATTATAACTGCGGTCGGAACCGGAATCGGCCAGGACTTCGATTTGTCCAAAGCTCGTTATCACAAAATCGTAATCATGACCGATGCTGATGTGGACGGTTCCCATATCCGCATTCTCCTGCTCACTTTCTTCTACCGTTACATGAAACCGTTGATCGATTCGGGTTATGTCTATATTGCGCAGCCACCCCTTTATAAGATTACTAAGGGAAAGCAGATTGTATACGCCTATAATGACAAGGATTTGGAACGGTTGCTTGAAGAAATGGGGCGCACCGGCATCGGAATCCAGCGATATAAGGGTCTTGGCGAGATGAACCCGGATCAGTTGTGGGAGACAACAATGGATCCTGAGCATCGTACGCTGCTGCAGGTCTCGATGGAGGATGCGGCTGAAGCGGACATGATTTTTGACAAGCTGATGGGGGAACGTGTGGAGCCGCGCAGGGAATTCATCGAAGAAAATGCGAAATTCGTGCGCAACCTTGACATATAAAAAATACCCCACAAAGTGACGAGGAGCTTCGAAGCTTATTCCGAGTACTTTGCGGGGGCCCCAAATAAATATTGAAGTTGTTGGGGGCTCCATGAAATTGGAGGGAAACGAATGCCGGAAACAGGCAAAGTCTTACCTATTGATCTGAGTCATGAACTGCGTAATTCCTTCTTGGACTATGCGATGAGCGTTATTGTCAGCCGTGCGATTCCGGATGTTCGAGACGGACTGAAACCGGTTCACCGCCGGATTCTCTATGCCATGTATGAAGCAGGCAACACACCTGACAAACCATATAGAAAGTCTGCCCGAATTGTCGGGGACGTACTCGGTAAATACCATCCCCACGGAGACTCTGCGGTATATGATTCTCTTGTGCGAATGGCACAGGACTTTTCTACCCGTTACCTGCTTGTGGACGGGCATGGAAACTTCGGTTCGATCGACGGAGACGCGGCGGCAGCAATGCGGTATACGGAATCCCGCATGTCCCATATTGCAATGGAACTGCTTCGTGACATCAACAAAGAAACGGTTGATTTCGGGCCCAACTACGACGGAAGTGAGAAAGAGCCGCTGGTTCTGCCTTCCCGGTACCCCAACCTGCTGGTTAACGGTTCTTCCGGGATTGCGGTTGGAATGGCAACAAACATTCCGCCCCATAACCTGCGTGAAGTTATCGATGGCGTGCTGATGTTGATTGACAAACCGGAAGCGACTGTATATGACCTGATGGAGGTTGTGAAGGGTCCTGATTTTCCGACGGGTGCTCTCATCCTGGGACGGGATGGCATTCGCAAAGCGTTTGAGACCGGCCGTGGATCCATTATTATGAGGGCGGTTACGGAAATTGAAGAAACAAAGAACGGCAAAGCCCAGATCATCGTCAAGGAGATTCCTTATCAGGTCAACAAGGCTCGCTTGGTGGAGCGGATTGCGGAACTTGTCCGGGATAAGCAGATTGACGGCATTACCGACCTGCGGGATGAGTCCAACCGCAACGGAATCCGGGTTGTCATTGAACTGCGCCGGGATGTAAAACCTCAGGTTGTATTGAACAACTTGTACAAACACACTCCGCTCCAAACTTCCTTCGGAGTGAATATGCTGGCGCTGGTGAATGGTGAGCCGAAGGTTCTCAACCTTCGTGACACGCTTTATTATTATCTGATGCACCAGAAAGAAGTCATCCGCCGCCGCACACAGTTCGATCTGAACAAAGCGGAAGCGCGGGCGCACATTTTGGAAGGCTTGCGGATTGCCCTGGATCACATTGACGAAGTAATCGCTCTGATCCGCGCTTCCAAGACGGATGAAGACGCCCGGAACGGTTTGATGAGCAAGTTTGGCCTTTCGACCGAACAGGCACAAGCAATTCTTGATATGCGTCTCCGCCGGTTAACAGGACTCGAACGGGACAAAATAGAGGCCGAGTACAATGAACTGATGAAACTGATCGCCCATTTGAAAGAAATCCTGGCAGATGAAGCCAAGTTGATGAATGTCATTCGTGAGGAAATCACAGAGATCAAAGAACGGTTTGGAGATGACCGCCGTTCACAGATCGTGGCTGCCGAAGGCGAAATTGACATGGAAGATCTGATCCCGCAGGAGGATGTAGTGGTTACGATTACCCACGCGGGATACGTGAAGCGCTTGCCCGCATCTACCTATAAGAGCCAGCGTCGGGGCGGACGGGGTGTCACCGCCATGGGGACCAAGGAAGAGGATTTTGTCGAACATTTGTTTATCACCTCTTCCCATAACTACATCTTGTTCTTTACGAATAAGGGGAAAGTGTACCGACTGAAAGCGTATGAGGTTCCCGAGTTTGGCCGGGCGGCCAAAGGGACGCCGATCATCAACCTGCTGAACATTGAACAAGGAGAGACGATCTCGGCTGTGGTTCCGCTGAAGGAAATTACGGACGGGCAGTATCTGTTCATGGCCACCCGCAAAGGGGTCGTAAAGAAGACACCTCTCACCGAATTTGCCAACATCCGCAAGGGCGGTCTGATCGCGCTTACCATCCGGGAAGATGACGAACTGTTTGGCGTCCGAATGACGGATGGCAACCGGGAGATCATCATGGGAACGCGCAATGGCATGTCGATTCGCTTTAAAGAAAGCGATGTCCGGCCAATGGGACGTGCCGCAACGGGGGTTCGCGGCATCACGCTGAGGGAAGACGATTACGTGATTGACATGGACATCATTGAACCTGGCTATGACGTACTGGCTGTAACTTCCCGCGGATTCGGAAAACGGACCGGTGAAGCGGATTACCGCTTGCAAACCCGCGGCGGCAAGGGAATCAAGACAATTAACGTAACCGAGAAGAACGGCCATGTGGTCGGACTGAAAGTGGTGTCTCCTGACGAGGAATTGATGATCATCACCAATACCGGCGTGGTCATCCGTATCCGCAACAAAGAGATTTCCGAACAGGGCCGATACACCCAAGGGGTCAAGCTGATCACCTTGCGGGAGGATGAAGAAGTGTCTACCGTGGCGCGCGTTGTATCCAACGAGGACGACGACGAGGGCGACATGGAAGAAACACCTTAAACCGATAATACCGTGAATACAAAAACCTTTTGTCGGGAAGCACCCTGCCGACAAAAGGTTTATTGTTTGTTGCCGGGTGAGGTCTAGTAGGTTATCACCTCAAATCCAAACAGGATCAACGTATGCACGATCGTCACCGCAATCATCTTTATCTGGTTGAAGGTAATATTCCCGATGTTTCGGGGATTGGTATTCCAGGCGGCTAGAGCGCCGAGCAAGGAACAAACCAGTGAAAAGATGAAAATCCTGTGTACCCCCAGAGTAGCCATAATACTGACGAAAGCCGCCAGCAAAAAATAAGCCGCTGCCACATGAGGGGTATATTTCTTTCCCCAGCGCATGGCTACATATGCAGGAGTTGTCAGTTTGCGCGGGCTGGCCTGCAAATCCGAATCAATATCGCTCAAATGATGCTGCATCAGCCATGCGGTGCACAAGAGGGAATGAATGACGGAAGCCCAAACAATTGAAATCGAAATGGAGCCCGTCAATACATAATAAGTTCCAAGGGAACAAGCGGCCATTGCGGGAAAGGCGGCCAACCATTCCCCTGCCAAAGGGTAATAAGCCAGTTTCAAGGGTCCGGTTGTGTAGGCGATGGCTGACCACATGCCGATTGCTATAAAAATCCAGACAAGGTTCGAGGTTACCCGGCTCAGGTAGAATCCGAGCCCTGCGGCAGCAATTAGGCCGAGGGTGCCAACCAGCAACAGCTGCCTGTCGGAATAAAGTCCTTTGGGGATTACCTTGCTGCCCCCGGACAAAATGCCGGGAGAATGCCGATCCGTTCCGGATTGCCAATCCGTCCTGTCGTTGAATGCATGAGCCACAATCCCCTGCAAGAGAAGGGAGCCGGTCAACAGGATCCCAACCACAGGCCAGGACAGGGAACCAAATCCCTTCAGATCATGCACGGCAAATCCGACAGACAGAATGATCGCACAGAAACTCCATGAAAGCACGGGTACGATTCGGATCAGCGTTACAACGCCTTTAATCGATTGAAGGAACATGCAAGATTCCCTCCTGAAGTTGATCAATCTTTTTCTTTATGTTCAGGGCAAACCGGATGAGACCGGCTTTGGCTCTGGAAGGGGGCAGCCCGGAAAGGCTGGAAATTGATTTTTGTATGTAATGGGTGGCAAGCGATTGGGTGTAAGGAATGGAACGAAGATAAGGAAGCGTATAGATGCCGTTTGTTAGATCCTGCCTCACCGGTTTGCCCAGGGCGGAAGGAGATTCCAGAAAATCCTGCAGGTCGTCCAGCAGTTGATAGGCCATTCCAAGGGAATGGCCAAAGTTGCCAAGAGCTTCCGTCAGATCCTGACGACCTTCCGCCAGACTACTGACCTTGCAGCAGGCGGCGATGAAAGTGGCTGTCTTGAGAGAGATTCGTCGCAGATACTCTTCTTCCGTCAACCAGGGGTTATGAAGTTGACTGGCCTGCATAAACTCCCCGTCTACAAGATTCTGGATCACGTCTGCAAAACAGGAGATTATCGACGGATAGGAACTGATCACATTCAGCATCTTGCCAAACAGATAATCCCCAAGCAGCACGGCCGCTCCTTCACCCCATTGTTTGTGAATGGCAGCCCGGCTTCGGCGAAGATCAGACTGATCCACAATATCATCATGGACAAGAGAGGCCATATGCAGGAGTTCAACGGCAACAGCCATGCGAACCGAATTTTGGACCGGAGCCGACACGATGTCGCCGGTAAGCAGCACAAGCAGCGGTCTTGTACCCTTCCCTTGGGTATCCAACAAATAACGAACAATGGGGGCCAGTACCGGATTCCCGGTCGAAAGCACTTTCTGCATTTCCTTACTCACTTCCGGCAACAACGGATGATTCAAATTTGGCCCCCCTTACACGTTGTAGAATATATATTGTTCACCAAACAACTGGTTTAATATCAGATTCGGAAATTTGCGCATGGACAAATTGAGAAATTCGTTGATCAAATAAATATCCTGCGACAGGAAGGTCAGGATCATCTCGCCCCAGCGCTCTGTTTCATACCGGCATAGCATTCCCAAAACGAACATCACCATAAAGTGCAGACTAATCTCCGGAATCAGAAAATCCCCGGTCAGCGGATACCTTATATAGGCGCGTCCGGATAGATCTCCTATCATCAGCGGATGAGTCGTCACGGGAACAGTATGATGGATATGAAGCCTGCCGGGAGGATCGGATTCCGCCAAGGAAAAAACAGGTCCCTGGTCGGGCAAGACCTGCTCCGGATACATGCGGTTGAGCATTCCGAGAAACTCTTCCCGCGTATGCTGTCCGGACTGCAAAATCCACCTGGGCAAATCCCAATAGCGACCGTTTGAACACTCTGCCTGATCAATTTCACAAACGGAAGGGGGGCCATACAGACGTTCATAACTGCTCATTAATTCGGGCAGTACAGACAACAAATCTTTCATCACGACCCGCTGCCGGTCTGAAAACCGGCTCCCGCCAAGCATATCGTGAAGGACCACGAACAAACCGTCTTTTTGTACACGAATCTCGTCCTGAATAAAACAATAGGACTCGCGCTTCAATTTCCGCGTGGAAAGCCCGTGCTTCAAAACACTGGTGGTGGTCGGATAATCGGGATTGCGGGATGCAATAAATGCCCGGGCCAGGCTCATCATTCCATAGTAAAGCAGCAAAGGCTTTGTCATAATGTCGCAGGACTCGGCTGCCCGGTAGTATTGCCGGGCCTGTTTGATGCCGAAAATCAGCTTCGGTGTCGCATGATAGGCCGAACGTTGAGGATCCGGCAGGTTCAGCCTCTCATATTGTTCTCGCAAATACCGGTTGGCAGTTTGTTCACTTTCAAAATAAACAAAGGTGTCCCACATTTTTCGGTAAGGCTCCTCGGTGCGAATTCGCATCACTTTTTGCATGGAAGAACCTCCTAAACCAGAGACCGTTGCAAGTGGTTGACCCGTTCAACCCCCTTTGTTAAACTAGGCATAATATCTACGGGCATTCTGAAATCTATGCAAAAAAGGAGGAACTGAGCGATGTGGGAATCCAAGTTTCAAAAAGAAGGGCTTACTTTTGACGACGTCCTGCTGGTCCCGCAGAAGTCCGAAATCCTGCCGCGGGATGTGGACGTTACCAGCCGTATCACCAACAAGATCCGGTTGAATACGCCGATTGTATCCGCGGGCATGGACACGGTTACGGAAGCGAAAATGGCAATAGCAATGGCCAGAGAGGGCGGCATCGGCATCGTCCATAAGAACATGTCGATTGCGGAACAGGCGGAGGAAGTGGACAAGGTCAAGCGATCCGAATCGGGGGTCATCACGGATCCGATTTTTCTCACTCCCGATGATCATGTGTATGATGCGGAAGCGTTGATGGCCAAGTACCGGATATCGGGCGTACCGATTGTAGACGGTGACAGAAGGTTGGTCGGTATTCTTACAAACCGGGACTTGCGTTTTGAACAAAACTTTCAGCGCAAGATCGGCGAGGTGATGACCAAGGACAATCTGGTCACAGCCCCGGTTGGAACCACCCTGGAACAAGCAAAGGAGATCCTCCAGAGATACAAAGTGGAGAAACTCCCTCTGGTCGATGAGAACTATATTTTGCGCGGTTTGATTACCATTAAAGACATTGAAAAAGCAAAGCGCTATCCGATTGCTGCCAAAGACGAACATGGCCGACTCTTGTGCGGCGCGGCCGTAGGGGTTTCCAGAGATACGTTTGAACGGGTACAGGCTCTGGTCAACGCTGGTGTGGATTTGATCGTGGTGGATACTGCTCACGGCCATTCCAAAGGAGTTCTCGACACGGTACGGCAAATTCGCGGGCAGTTCCCCGACCTGCAGATTGTGGCAGGAAATGTGGCAACCGGAGAAGCTACACGTGATCTGATTGAAGCGGGAGTGGATGCGGTCAAGGTAGGGATCGGTCCTGGATCGATCTGTACCACTCGGGTCGTTGCAGGCATAGGGGTGCCTCAGATTACAGCTGTTTATGACTGCGCATCGGTAGCTCGCCAATATAACATTCCGATTATTGCAGACGGTGGCATCAAATATTCGGGGGATATTGTCAAGGCGATTGCGGCAGGAGCCGATGTGGTCATGATCGGGTCGCTGCTGGCGGGTACGGAAGAAAGTCCCGGAGACATGGAGATCTATCAGGGACGTTCCTTCAAGGTCTATCGCGGAATGGGTTCAATCGGTGCGATGAAAGAAGGGTCCGGCGACCGGTACTTCCAGGAGGGCGAGAAAAAACTGGTTCCGGAGGGTATCGAAGGACGGGTGCCCTACCGTGGCGCAGTTGCCGAAATCATATACCAGTTGGTTGGCGGACTTCGTGCCGGAATGGGGTACTGTGGTGTGAAAACCATTGAGGAACTGCAGAACGACACGAAATTTATCAAGATCACGGCGGCAGGACTGCGGGAGAGCCACCCGCATGACGTTCACATCACCAAAGAAGCACCTAACTACAGCTTGTAAGACGAGGGAGAATCCCTCGTCTTTTTCATATTTTTCGGGGTGTGGTATAATTGGCATTAGTTATTATGAGAGGAGATCCGCATGCTAGGGAAAAGAAAGTGGACAAGCAAGATACTCAGTTTTGCCGTAGCAGTGACTGTAGCCGTTTCATCCATGATTGCCGCTCCCAGACCGGCTGTTGCAGCTGAAGGACCCGATATTCAAGCGCCTGTTGCGTTGTTGGTGGACATCAAATCGGGTCAATACCTGTATGCAAAAGGCGAAAACGACAAACGTTTTCCCGCAAGCACCACCAAGATTATGACGATGCTGCTGACCCTGGAAGCGGTCAAATCCGGACAGAAGAAAATGACCGATATTGTGCCCGTTCCTCTGGAAGCCTACAATATTGAAGGCTCCAGCGTTTGGCTGGATCCCAAAGAGAAATTCACCGTGAAAGAAATGCTTGAGTTTGTTGCAGTTCCGTCAGGCAACGACGCTTCCACTGCACTTGCCATATTCATCGCGGGAAGCGAGCAGGCGTTTGTCCAGAAGATGAATGAGAAGGCAAAAGAGTTGGGGATGAACGCAACACACTTTGCCAATTCCAACGGTCTTCATCATCCGGACCATTACACAACGGCTGCCGATTTGGCGATTTTGGCCAGAGAATTGATTACGAAGCACCCGGAAATTCTTGAGATGACCAGAATCAAAAGCTTTGAAATCCGGGGCGGCAAGAACAAGATTGAAAATACCAATCTACTGATTGGCAAGTATGAAGGAATGGACGGATTGAAAACCGGTTTTACCGACGAAGCGGGCTACTGTCTCGTAAGTACCGCAGAACGTGGAGGCAACCGCTTGATCGGTGTCATCTTGGGCGCCAAGAGCGACCTGCAACGGCAAGAAGATACCACCAAATTGCTGGATTATGGCTATAAAAACTTCTCATTCAAGAAGGTTGCCGAGAAAGGCAAACCGGTTGCGGAAAAAGCGATTGTGGTCAACGCGGTCAAACCGGAAGTGGAAGCAGCACCTGCACAAGATCTCTACGTGGCAGTAAAAAATGGAGAGGAACAAGCGGTGCAAACCAAATATGTGTGGCACCAGGTGGAAGCTCCCTTTGGCAAAGGCCAGATACTGGGCCAACTGCAACAGGTCAAAGACGGAAAAGTCCTGAGCTCCGTAGATTTGGTTTCAACCCAGGAGGTCGAAAAGGGAAGCTGGCTCCGCCTCTTCTTCCGCAAAGTGTATGCAAGCATTTCCAACAGCATTTCAGGGCTTTTTAATTAATGGGCGAAGGTGAAGACGATGGGTTCCGGAATCGATCCGATATGGTGGATTGTTATCAATACCATCCTGATTGTTCTGATTCTGCCGGGTGGATTCTTCATGTTTCGGGCGTTCCTGCGCAGGATGAGACGGGAAGAAGGACTCGACGAACAGGAAAAGCAGAAGTAAAAGGTAAGACATGAAAGGTTGTTCTTCCAGGAAGGGTACGTTAAAATAGAAAAGATCAAATTTTTTAAGCAATAGAGGAGTGGGGTCAATGGAAGTCGGTACTTCCCGAGTTAAGCGTGGGATGGCTGAGATGCAAAAAGGCGGCGTCATCATGGACGTTGTCAACGCTGAGCAAGCAAAGATTGCGGAGGAGGCAGGCGCGGTTGCGGTTATGGCACTGGAACGGGTGCCCGCAGACATTCGCGCCGCAGGCGGAGTTGCGCGCATGGCCGATCCGACAATTATAGAAGAAGTAATGAATGCTGTATCCATTCCCGTAATGGCAAAAGCGCGCATTGGCCATTATGTGGAAGCAAAAGTGCTGGAAGCGCTTGGCGTTGACTATATTGATGAATCGGAAGTATTGACGCCTGCGGATGATAAGTTCCATATCAACAAGAAAGAGTTTACTGTTCCTTTTGTCTGCGGTGCTCGTGATCTGGGAGAAGCGCTTCGTCGTATTGCGGAGGGCGCATCGATGATTCGGACCAAAGGGGAGCCTGGCACCGGCAACATTGTGGAAGCGGTGAAACATCAGCGCACCATGCAGGCACAGATCCGCAAGGTTCAGAACATGTCGGAGGACGAACTGGTTTTTGAAGCGAAGAATCTGGGAGCGCCTTATGAATTGCTTCTGGAAGTGAAGAAGCTCGGCAAGCTTCCTGTTGTAAACTTTGCAGCCGGCGGCGTGGCTACTCCTGCAGATGCGGCATTGATGATGCATCTCGGCTCTGATGGCGTATTTGTGGGATCCGGGATCTTCAAATCGGAAAATCCGGCCAAGTTTGCCAAAGCAATCGTACAAGCGACCACTCACTATCAGGATTACAAACTCATTGGCGAACTTTCCAAGAATCTCGGGGGTGCCATGAAGGGGATTGAATTGTCGACCCTTGGGGCAAACGAGCGCATGGCGGAACGCGGCTGGTAGGAGGCCGACCTGTAAATGAAAATTGGCGTATTGGCGCTCCAGGGCGCGGTTACGGAACATATTAAAAGCTTGCGGCAAGCGGGTGCCGAAGAAGTTGTGGCGGTAAAGCGCAAGGAGGATCTGGCAGATCTAGACGGTTTGGTTCTTCCCGGCGGCGAAAGCACGACCATTGGAAAACTGATGAACCAGTATGAGTTGATGGAACCGATTCGGGAGATGGCCAAATCCGGAACTCCCATGTTTGGCACTTGTGCCGGCCTGATCCTGTTGGCGAACCGGATTCACGGTCAGGACTGGGCCCATCTGGGGGTCATGGATGCCCTAGTGGATCGCAATTCCTTTGGCCGCCAGCGCGAAAGCTTTGAAACGGATCTCACAATAAAAGGTCTGGAAGGAGAACCTTATCGCGCAGTATTCATTCGGGCCCCCCACATCATGGAAGTGGGTCCGGGTGTCGAGATTCTGTCAACTTATCAGAATCGGATTGTGGCCGCCAGACAGGACAATCTGCTCGGTACGTCGTTTCATCCGGAATTGACGGATGATGTCCGTTTGCACCAATATTTTGTTGATATGGTTCGAGAGAGTGTAAAATTGAATTCGTAATTCAAAATGTGGTATACTGGCAAAACCGTTTGGGTGTTTGTTCTATGATGAAATGCGATGAGGAGAACAAGTACCAGAATCCTTCAGTTCAGAGAGCCGGTGGCCGCTGCGAACCGGTCTGGAGTTTCTGCGAATCCCTCTCCAAGCGGGCCGTCAAACGAGATCATGGGTTCGGATTAAGCGGCTCCGGGTCATCCCGTTACAGATGAAAGAGGACCGTTGCGTGTGGCAATTGACATGCTTGTTCACCAGCGGTCGAAGTTGGGTGGCACCACGGGAGATAAGGCTCTCGTCCCAGACATTGTCTGGCGGCGGGGGCTTTTTATTTGCAAAACACCATGTTTTAAGGGAGTGAAAGATCATGTTGGATGCTCGAATTTTGCGAAATGAACCGGATAGGGTAAGAGAAGCATTGAACAATCGGGGAGAGTCTCCGGCGGTGGTGGATGATTTCCTCCAGTTGGATGCTCGTTGGCGGGAACTTCTGGCAGAGACAGAATCTTTGAAAGCCAGGCGAAACAGTGTGTCGCAAGAGGTTGCAAAGCTGAAAAAAGCAGGGCAGAATGTGGAACAGCTGATTGTGGAGATGCGTGAGGTAGGTGACCGTATCAAGGAGTTGGATGATGAACTTCGCATTGTGGACGAAAAAGTATCCTACCTGCTGTTAACCATCCCTAATATTCCCCATGAGAGTGTTCCGGTCGGAGCCACGGAAGATGACAACGTGGAAGTGAAAAAGTGGGGGGAACTCAGGCAGTTTGATTTTGAGCCAAAGCCTCACTGGGAGATTGCCACCGAACTCGGGATTCTCGATTTTGAGTCCGCCAGCAAGGTAACCGGTGCCCGGTTTGTGTTTTACAAGGGGTTGGGTGCGCGCCTGGAACGTGCATTGATGAACTTTATGCTTGATATCCACGTGGGTGAACACGGGTACACCGAAATTCTGCCGCCCTTTATTATCAACCGCAGCAGCATGATTGGCACCGGGCAGCTTCCCAAATTTGAAGAGGATGCTTTCAAGCTGGTGGACACCGATTATTTCCTGGTTCCAACGGCGGAAGTGCCGGTGACCAACATCCACCGGGATGAGATTTTACAGTCGGAGGATCTTCCTCGTTATTATGTGGCGTTTTCTCCTTGCTTCCGTTCGGAAGCCGGTTCGGCAGGGCGGGATACCCGCGGTTTGATTCGGATGCACCAGTTCAATAAAGTGGAATTGGTGAAATTCACGAAACCGGAAGATTCCTATGAGGAATGGAGCAAGTTGGTCAAGGATGCAGAGACAGTTCTGCAGCGCTTGGGCCTGCCTTACCGTGCGCTCGATATGTGTACAGCTGATCTCGGGTTTACGGCTGCAAAGAAATATGACCTGGAAGTATGGCTTCCTGCTGCCAATCAGTACCGGGAAATTTCGAGCTGTTCAAACTTTGAGGACTTCCAGGCCCGTCGGGCAAACATCCGATTCCGCAGGGAAGCGCATGCCAAACCTGAATTTGTTCATACCATTAACGGTTCCGGTCTGGCGATAGGGAGAACAATAGCGGCCATCCTCGAGAATTACCAGCAAGCAGACGGCAGCGTCCTGATTCCGGAAGCGCTTGTTCCCTATATGGGCGGCGTAAAGGAAATTACTCTTGGGTAACAAATCAAACGGGGCTGGCAAACAGCCCCGTTTGAAGCCCATTCTGATGACATCAGTCGAATAATGGACAGAATTCGTTTATAATAATTCTAAGCATTAAGGAAAGGGCGAAGAAGATGCTATTTTTTATGGGCCTGCTTACTTTTGTCGTATGTCTGATCATTCAATATTTCTCACTGCACAGGGTTGCTTTTGGACGATCCATGTTCATCACCTGCGCAATGTTTTTTGTCGGTTTCATGATCAGCCTTTCTCCGTATGATATTTCCCAGCTTCTATCGAAGCTGTTCTATGTACTGGGGTGGGGGTTCCTGTTGTTGGTGACCTGGTATGCAGTCGTGCGCAGGCAAAAGATGAAAAAGTTGACAAACACGAAACCTTGATTTTCAGCACTTTACACGGTACAATGGGAAAGTGTCGTTTTGGAGTGATGGCCGAGTAGGTCGAAGGCGCTCGCCTGCTAAGCGAGTATACGGGGTAAACCCGTATCGAGGGTTCGAATCCCTCTCACTCCGCCAGATTTAACATCCTTGTTGAGGGATGAGATCCCTTGAGTGGATGAGAGGGTTCGCCGGAGCTGTGCATCGCAGTATCAACTACGCAGCCGGGTGGTTTTCCTGTATCCCTCTCACTCCGCCAGTGTTTTTTGATATAATAAAACCAGCCCGCAGGCTGGTTTTTTCAACCCACAAAGATATGCACCCATAGCTCAGGCGGATAGAGCGGTCGTTTCCTAAACGACGTCTTGGGGGGGTTCGAATCCCTCTGGGTGCACCATTTAACGTTCAACGCCGGATTTGGTACATGCCAAACCCGGCATTTTCTTGCATTTGTAGGAAATGATTCCCGTTCTTCCAATTATCACAGATTACAGGGGCACCCCACAGGGTGCCCCAGATCAAAGGAGACAAGGATTCGGGGAATCCATATATATAGACGTTTCAATTGGAAAAAAGTTTCATGCCATAGAAATTCGTTTAACCGGTTTCTTTTGGGACGTTTGTCCCTTGGAACCGGGCGATTCAATTGCGACAAACCTCGGACAGTAAACGACTTCCACATAAGCCGGCTGTTTACAGACGTATTCCTGGCAGCGCTTGCAACGATCAGCGCAATCATATAACAGTTCGATCTGTTCGTTTTCGGCGACCCGGTGCATCCCATTACCTCCTACCCCAGGTTACATGGCATAATTCTTGATCGGAATGGAAAATCCTCTTTTGTTTTGGGGAAAAACTGTGGTTTTAGAATTGTTCGCACAGGCGGGGCAATGCATGCAAGCAATTTGTCCCAAACCATCACATCAGATTGGATTTTATCCAAATATTATGATAAACTTACATTCCGTTTGTACTGTCTTAGGTGGTGCCTAATATGGATCATGAATTCTTCATGCGGGAAGCGTTAAAAGAGGCGGATAAAGCCGCTCAATGGGGAGAAGTTCCGATTGGGGCTGTTGTGGTCAAGGGAGGAAATGTCATAGCCCGCGGCCACAATATGCGGGAAACATGGAAAGATCCAACTGCCCATGCTGAAATCGTTGCACTGAGGGAAGCCAGCCGAATCCTTGGCGGTTGGCGGCTAAGCGGCTGCCGGCTTTACGTAACGCTGGAACCGTGTCCCATGTGTGCAGGGGCTCTTATCCTGGCCAGAATTGATGAAATCATTTACGGTGCGGCGGAACCAAAGTTTGGGGCTGCCGGATCGATCGTGAATTTGTTTGCCGTCGATCGTTTTAACCATCAACCACAACTTACCTCTGGCATCTTGGAAGAGGAGTGTGGTATGATACTGAAGGAGTTTTTCAGAGAACGGCGGAACAAATGACGATATAGTTTTGAGAGCCACCGGCTCAGGTCGGGTCCTGTGCGACGGGAACTCCTGAACCGTGTCAGGTCCTGACGGAAGCAGCACTAAGGGAACCTTTCCGTGTGCCGCAGGGGTGCCTGACCTGAGCCGATGGCTTTCGGTATGGAACCGAATACTGGAATCCAACTTTTGAAACCGTCCTGCACCAGGGCGGTTTTCTTTATTTCTTTGGTTTGTCTTGAGGTTGTGGTAATCTAGTGATAGTATGCTTACTTCTTACAGGAGGGGTCGCAGTGTCGTACATTGCCTTGTACCGGGAATGGCGCCCACAAACATTTGCGGATATGGTTGGGCAAGAACACGTGACCCGAACCTTGCAAAACGCGCTTCGCACGGGAAGGTTTGCGCATGCATACCTGTTTTCCGGTCCTCGGGGAACGGGGAAAACCAGTTCCGCCAAAATTCTGGCGAAGGCGATTAATTGCGAGAATGGTCCAACGGACGAGCCATGCAACGATTGCCCCGCTTGCCGGGGAATAACAGTCGGTTCCATCATGGACGTGGTTGAAATTGACGCTGCTTCCAACCGGGGTGTGGATGAAATCCGGGATTTGCGGGAACAAGTGAAATATGCACCGACGGAAGTTCGGTACAAAGTCTATATAGTGGACGAAGTCCATATGCTGACCACGGAAGCGTTCAATGCATTGTTAAAAACATTGGAGGAACCGCCCCGCCATGTGGTGTTCATTCTGGCGACCACGGAACCCCATAAGCTTCCTGCCACCATTATCTCGCGGTGCCAGCGGTTTGATTTCCGGCGCATCACCGCGCAACAGACTGTTGAACGTCTGCGTTTGATTGCAAACGAGAAAAAAATAGCGGCGGAAGAAGATGCTCTATGGATGGTGGCCCGGGCAGCAGAAGGCGGAATGCGTGACGCCCTGTCCATCTTTGATCAGGTTATCTCCTTTGGCGGCGAAAAGGTTACGGCGGATACGGTTGTTTCCTTGGTTGGCGGTGTCCGATCTGATATATTGGCCTCCATTGCAAGATCTGTTGCGGAAAAAGATGTCCAGCAGGTGCTGCGGACCACGGAGGAACTGATTGAGAACGGGAAAGAACCGGGCCAAATCCTGCACGATCTGACGGGCTATTTCCGGGATCTGTTGATGTACAAGACGGTTCCCGGCTTGGAAGAGATTCAGGATCGTATCCAGTACGACAAACTCTTTGTCGAAACAGCCGATTTGTACAGTGATTCGAAGCTGATTGCAATGATTGACCAGATGACCCAGACAGCCCAGGAGATGAAGTGGCATGCGCAAGGCCGTCTTCTGCTGGAAATGCTTATGGTGCGCCTGTGTCAAACGGAAGCGGCGGATGTCAAAGAGTTGCTGCGAAGGATTGAACGGTTGGAGAGGAAGCTTGCAGAGGGTGTCCCCATTGCAGCCGTAAGATCAGCTGCTGCACCGGCAAATCCTGTTTCAACAAATCCCGGAAAACCTGCAAGTCAGCCAAGAACTCCGTCAGCTCCGGAAAAATCGGTTTCTACTCAGACGGCGGCTGAAAACAAAACGGCATCCGTATCGGCACCAACCGCCAAACCTGTCGATAAACTGATTAAAAATCCAAGCAAAGAATTGTTTGAGAAACTGAACGCAGGCTGGAACCAGATTCTTGACGAAATCAAACGACGAAAAATTACGGCCCAGGCTTGGCTGTTGGATGGAGAAGCAGTAGCTTTTGACAGCGGAAACGTAATCGTTGCCTTCAAGAACCAAATTCACCGGGACACGGTGATGAAACCCATCCATAAGACAGTAATTGACGAAGTACTGAGCGAATACATGGGACAGTCATGTTCCCTTGTTGCTGTCTTGCAGTCGGAATGGCAGCAGTTTAAACAGCAGGGGACAGCCGAATTGGCCAGCACATCAGAAGATCAGTTTGTAAAAGAGGTCATTGATCTTTTTGGTCAGGAAATCGTAGAGATTGAAGAGTGAGGGTGAATCACATGAAAAACATGAACCAGTTAATGAAACAGGCAAAGAAGATGCAGGAAGAACTGATGAAAGCCCAGGAGGCTCTGGGTGACAAAACCGTGGAAGGTTCCGCCGGCGGTGGCGCTGTCACTGTGGTTGTAACCGGGCATAAGGTTCTGAAATCCATCACCATCAAGCCGGAGGTTGTAGATCCGGAAGATGTGGAAATGCTTCAGGATCTGATTCTGGCAGCCGTCAACGACGGCATGAAAAAAGCGGATGATCTGGGCCAGAATGAGCTGGGGCGTTTCACCAAGGGGTTCAATCTCCCATTTTAAGATCTGAGAGCAGAGGAGAAACCGCATGTTGTATTACCCCCAGCCGATTGCCGATCTGATTGAAGGTTTCATGCTGTTGCCGGGAATCGGTCCCAAAACGGCGCAGCGCCTGGCATTTCATGTCCTGAACATGAAAGAAGAGGATGTCATGGGGTTTGCCAAGGCGTTGGTCAATGCAAAGAGACATCTGCACTATTGTTCCATATGCTGTAACATCACGGATGTGGATCCTTGCCGGATCTGCAGCGATCCGGCCCGGAACCGGGAAATGTTGTGCGTGGTTCAAGACGCTAAAGACGTGGTGGCAATGGAAAAGACGAAGGAATTTAACGGGCGCTACCATGTGTTGCAAGGGGCGATTTCACCAATGGAAGGCATTGGCCCCGACCAGATTCGCATTCCCGAGTTGCTCCGGCGTCTTCAGGACACGGACGTAAATGTGAATGAGGTAATTCTGGCCACAAATCCCAATGTTGAGGGTGAAGCGACAGCCATGTATATTTCCCGCCTGCTGAAACCGGCGGGTATCAAGATTACACGGATTGCCCACGGGTTGCCGGTTGGAGGCGACCTGGAATATGCAGACGAAGTCACTTTGTCCAAAGCATTGGAAGGCCGGAGAGAAATTTAAGAGGCATAGTTTCCGCTGATCCCGCTTATACTCTACTATCACGGCTCTCGTAGAGTGATAGGGGGGGAGAAGCGGGTTGGGAAACAATCTTTGGAAAGCGTGGACGTCTTGGATTGAAGGTGAAAAAGAGCAGGAACCGTCCGAGGAAGAAAAGTTTCTTGAAGAACTGAGGCTGGCACACCGGGACTGGATGCTTGCCCAACAGCGTTTGGATCTTCTTACGGATCCGGATTTGATTGACCATGCGATTTATGTGCTGGAAGCAGCGGAGAAAAAATACGGCTATTATCTGAGAAAAGCTCGGGAAGACGGAATTCGGATTGAGTTTCCTTATCCGAAAGCAATGTAAAGGCGTGCGATTTGCGCGCTTTTTCTTTTGTAAAAAAACAGGACAAGCTATAAAATACTCCACTCAAAAATTTCTATAGTGTTTGCACACTAACCTGTTGTAATAATTTTTTCAAGCTGTTATACTGATAAAAAAGTGGTAAGTAAAGATTTTTTGCGCAGAAAACGCCAATATTATCAACAATTCACATTTCTGTAACAAAACAGAAAGGACTCTTTTGTATCTGTTATATAAAGCTGTATCAGTCTGTGCGAAGGATTGTTTTAATGAGAATTAAGGAATCAATACAGAAGGAGGGGGTTCCAGTGGCCGCCCAAACAACAACGAGGCTCACGAAGGTCAATGAATTAGGACTGTTTGAGATTCGCTTGGAATCGATCGGAGGGTTAGGAGCGAATCTTGCAGGGAAAATGCTGGCTGAGGCAGGAGTGATTCATCTCGGGTTAAACGGATCCAATTTTTCCTCTTATGGTTCCGAGAAAAAGGGGTCGCCTGTAAAGACGTTTATCCGTTACGCCAACCCGGAAACCAATTTACGGGCAGTGTCACCCGTGGAAGAACCGCATGTGGTAGGAGTTTTTCACGAAGCATTGTTCAAAACCCAAAACTGCATTTCCGGCCTGCAGCCGGATGGAATTCTGTTGGTCAACACTACGAAGACACCTGATGAAATCCGTGAAATTACCGGACTTAAAACGGGCACCATTGTTTGCGTTGACGCACTGGGTATTGCAGTGGAAGAGAAGACGCGAGTGAATACCGCGATGCTGGGCGCTTTGTGCAGGGAAGTTGATTTTCTGGATCCGAAAGCAGTCGAGTTCATGATCCGGGAAACCTTCGAGAAGAAATACCCGGCGTTGGTAGATTCCAATATCCGGACCTTTGAACGGGGGTACTCGGAGGTTATCAGCAAAACCTACGAGCCGGAACCGGGCGCCAAACCGGAAACCTTTGTACGACCGCAGCCGATGTTGGGTTATGAAACTCAACCGATTGGCGGTGTGATTATCAATCCGGGCAACTCGATCCTGAAAGACTTAAGTTCTTCCAGGCAAGGGTTTCTTCCCTCATTTAACCGGGAAGCCTGCATTCATTGTGCTGCCTGCGACCAAGTCTGCCCCGATTACTGCTTTGTCTGGGCACAGGAAACGGATGCCAAAGGACGCGTCAACCAATACTTGCAAGGCATTGATTATCAGTACTGCAAAGGCTGCCAGAAATGTGTGGAAGCATGCCCGACCGAGGCGCTCAGCACCTTGCGGGAAATGGAAGGCTATGCGGAACAAAACGGCGTAAAGCATCGTTTCAATATTGCCTAGCAAAGCAACGGGAAGAGGAGGGTTTAGAATGGCTCTGAAAGAAACAGATCTTCAGGAAAAGACGATTCCTAAGACAGACGTTGATATCGAGCAGAAGACAGACTTCCGCTCAGGCAATGAAATGGCGGCTCAAGCAGCGGCCCAGATCAATTATCATGTAATGGGGTATTTCCCGATTACCCCTTCCACCGAAATTGCCGAATATCTGGATGAAATGAAAACGGAAGGAAAGCATGACATCGTCTTGATTCCTGCAGATGGGGAGCATGGATCTGCAGGTATCTGCTACGGTGCGGCAACTGCAGGCGGCCGGGTATTTAACGCCACCTCCGCCAACGGATTCCTGTATATGATCGAACAATTGCCCGTACAGTCCGGAACTCGCTTTCCCATGGTCATGAATTTGGTGACCCGTTCAGTATCCGGTCCTCTCGACATCCGGGGTGACCACTCCGACTTGTATTTTGGACTCAATATTGGTTGGCCGATTCTTTTGGCCAAGGACCCGCAGGCGGTTTATGACATGAACCTGATTGCATTGCGTGTTGCGGAACACAAGGATGTGCGCCTGCCGGTGATTGTTGCCTATGACGGCTTCTTCACTTCCCACCAGAAACGACGGGTCCAATATTTCAGCAACAGGGATGCGGTTCAGAAGTTTGTCGGGGAGACACCAAAAGGGTATGTGGATTCTCTTGACACATCCAATCCGGTTACGATTGGCCCTTACATGAACGATCCGGACTACATCAACAATAAATACCAGCAGTCGGAAGCCATGTACAATGCCGAACGGGTGTACCTGGAAGTTGCGGAGGAATATGCAAAAATTTCCGGTCGCAAATACGGACTTCTTGACCTGTACATGATGGAAGATGCGGAAGTGGCGGTATTCCTGTTGAATTCCGCTTCCGACACTGCAAAGGACGTTGTCGACAAGCTGCGCAAGCAGGGAATCAAGGCGGGTGTGATTGCTCCGGAAATCATTCGCCCATTCCCGAAAAAGGCGATTCAGGAAGCTCTCAAAAACGTAAAGGTTGTGCTGGTGGGCGAGCGAGCCGATTCCTTTGGCGGACATGGCGCCAATCTTACACATGAAGTCAAAGCGGCTCTGCAGGAGATCAAAGCGGATACAACCGTCTTGTCCCGGATCTATGGGTTAGGCGGAAAAGATTTCTACGCGGACGATGCGGAAGCGTTCTTCCAGCTGTGTCTCGATGTTCTCCAAGGCAAGGAAGTCAAAGCATTTGACTATTTCGGTCATACTCCGGGCAAAGCGGAACTGGTACCGCAGAGAGTCCTTAAACCTCTGACCAAGGAAGAAACCACCGGGTTTGTCTCGGTAACCAAGGATGAGGAAACCGGCGAACTGAAAGTGAAGATGCCGCCCCTCAGAGGACTTACTGCCAAGGCGAAGCGAATTGCTCCCGGCCATGGCGCTTGCCCGGGCTGCGGGATTTTCCCTGGACTGGAGACTTTCTACAAGGGAATCGAAGGGGATGTGGTGGTTCTCTTCCATACGGGTTGTGCCATGGTAGTCACCACGGGCTATCCCTACTCTTCCCACAGGATCACCTATATTCACAACCTGTTCCAGAACGGGGCCGCGACACTCTCCGGTGTGGTGGAGATGTTCTGGGAACGGAAACGCCGGGGTGAAATCCTGGTCAGCGATGACATTACGTTCATCATGATCACAGGCGACGGTGGAATGGATATCGGCATGGGGCCTGCCATCGGAGCGGCGCTCCGGAATCACAAGATGATTATCCTGGAGTACGATAACGAAGGGTATATGAACACAGGTGCCCAATTGTCTTATTCCACTCCACTGGGTCATATGACAGCTACATCCAATGTGGGGGGATTCCAGAGCGGGAAACCGTTCCACCACAAAGATACCGCCCAGATCATGGCGGCCACCAACATTCCGTATGTGTTTACCGGAACGGAAGCGTTCCCGCAGGATCTGATCAAGAAAGCGGCCAAGGCCCAGTGGTATGCGAAGAACGAAGGAATGGCCTACGGCAAGATTCTGATTTCCTGCCCGCTGAACTGGAAAGCTGCTGATGAAGCCGGCAACGCAATTGTAGCCAATGCGGTCAACACTTGCTTCTTCCCGCTTTACGAAGTGGAACACGGAATTACGAAGATTACCTATGACCCGGAAGAAAAAGGGAAGCGCCAACCGGTGTCCGAATGGCTGAAGATGCTTGGCAAGACCAAACATTTGCTGAAGCCTGAAAATGCTCATTATCTCAAAATGTTTGAGGATGAAGTGGAGCGTCGCTGGAGACGCCTGAAAGCAAAACACGAAAACCCCTATCTGTAAGATTTCGGCCCGGATCGCAGGGTACTGCGGAGACCGGGCTCTTCTATTTTTGCAACCACTCATAGCTTGTCTGAATCGTTCATAGAATAGAGTAAGACAAAGGGGGGATGAAAATGAATTCCGTAGGCAGCATTCTGATCGGACTAGCCAAAACGTTGTTGTTCGGGGTGATCGGGCTATTTCTGATAAACCTGGCAGGTCAGTATATCCAGCTTCATATTCCGATCAATCCGGTTACCGCCTTGCTGGTAGGATTGTTGGGGGTGCCGGGGCTGGCTGCCCTGATTGTAATTCAATTGTGGGTTCTGGCTTAGATGTTCACCTATTTTCCGGCTTTTTCATAGTATAGGTATAAAAACAAAGAGATTTGACCTACACTAATGCTAGATGAAAGAGTCGGAAAGCGGTGAAAATATGAGAGATACCCCAGAAACGCATGTTTGCATCGTTTGCCGGGAGCCCAAAACTTCCGGTATCCGGATATGGGATCAGTTTGTCTGTGCTGCTTGTGAGCGCGAAATTGTCCAGACAGATGTAGAAGACGAAAAATATGATTTTTATATAGAACGGTTGAAACCCATCTGGCTTGACAAGATTTCATAGCCGTTTGGTTGTGCAGGGAAAGGGGCTGTCCAACGGACAGCCCCTTTGGCATAAAACTAGAAATTGTTGTTGGAACCGATATCCCGTCGTTCACGCCGCGCCACTCCACTTGTATAGGCAGCCTCCATAACAGCCTCGGAAACAACCTCCGCAACTTTTTTGTTAAATACAGACGGGATTATGTAGTGCTCGGACAGTTCATCATCGGTTACAACGGATGCAATGGCGCGAGCAGCCGCCAGTTTCATTTCTTCGTTAATGGTTCTTGCCCGGCACTGCAGAGCTCCTTTAAAGATACCGGGGAAGCACAGGACATTGTTGATTTGGTTGGGATAGTCCGAACGTCCGGTCGCCATCACCCGAACATAAGGTTCCGCCAGTTCGGGATCAATTTCCGGATTTGGATTGGCCATGGCAAATACGATAGGATCTTTTGCCATGGACTTGAGGTGTTCCACCTTAAGGACGCCGGGGCCTGACAGCCCGACAAACACATCGGCACTTTTGATTGCATCATCTAAAGTTCCGGTCAGGTTCTCCGGGTTCGTGTTTGCGGCGTACCAATCCCACATGTTGTTTTCGTAGTCTTCGTTGCGGTTCAGAATGCCGATTCGGTCTACACCGATAATGTTGTTCACGCCGGCCGCAAGAATCATCTTGGTGCAGGCAACACCTGCAGCTCCAATACCTACAACCACGACTTTCAGATCTTCAAGGCGTTTCCCGACCACTTTGGCCGCGTTGATCAATCCTGCCAGCAGAACCACGGCCGTTCCGTGTTGATCGTCATGGAAGACAGGGATATCCAACTCTTCCTTGAGCCGTTCTTCAATTTCGAAACAACGGGGAGACGATATATCCTCCAGGTTGATTCCGCCAAAGGCTGGCGCAATCGCCTTGACTATGTTCACGATCTCATCGGTGTCTTTGGTGTTCAAACAGATCGGGAAAGCATCCACGCCGGCAAACTGTTTGAACAGCATAGCTTTCCCTTCCATTACCGGCATTGCGGCATAGGGACCGATGTCCCCAAGACCCAAGACTGCCGTACCATCAGAGACGACCGCGACAGTGTTTCGCTTAATGGTCAATTGAAACGCTTTGGAGGGATCTTCATGTATGGCCTGGCATACCCTCGCAACGTGAGGGGTATACACCCGGGACAGGTCATCCCGGTTTTTGACCCGTACCTTGGGGGTTACTTCAACTTTGCCGCCAATGTGCATCAAGAAGGTCCGGTCGGAAACGTTGATGACTTTGATGCCGGGAGCTGCGTCCAGTGCGGCAACGATTTTCTGCCCGTGTTCTCTGTCGAATACGTTAATGTTGACATCCCGGATCACCGTCTCCTTGGAAACGCTGATGACGTCCACGGCGATGATGTCGCCGCCCGCTTCACCGATTATGGAAGCCAGCTTGCCAAATGTGGTGCTGGAATTCTCAATTTCAAGGCGAAAAATCAGACTTAGTCCGACGTTGTGCTGCAGTGCCATTGTTTGGCCCCCAATCCTGTGAAATAACTGGAAACTTTAGATTATTGTACAAGTTTCAACGTATTGAAACAAGTGTTGTGAACGGTATAATTGTAGCAAAAGAAATCTGTACGCATCAGTACAAACGGAGGCGTTGTTTGTGGACAAGCAAATCCCGGTATTGGAAGCTCTGCAGGATCACCTGAAAAAAAATCCCTTGCCTTTGCACGTACCGGGTCACAAGATGGGTCGGGGGTTCCCGGCGGAGGCCGCCGTTTGGTTGGGAGCGGGGTTGCGCCTGGACCTCACCGAACTTCCCGGACTTGATGATTTGCATCAGCCCTCCGGAGCTATTGAAGAAGCCCAGCAATTGGCAGCTCATGCTTTTCGGTGTGACGAAACCTATTTTCTGGTTGGAGGGTCGACTGCCGGCAATCTTGCGATGATCCTCACCGTCTGCCGACCCGGAGACAAGGTGGTGATTCCGCGCAATGCCCACAAATCGGTTCACAATGCCGTAATGCTGGCGGGAGCCCGTCCTGTTTATTTGACTCCCGACGTTGATGAAGAATTTGGGATCCCCACAGTAATTCATTCGGAACAAGTAGAGCTGGCACTGCAGGAAAACCCTGACGCACAGGCTGTCTTAATCGCGAGTCCCACCTATCAGGGTGTTTGTTCGGATATTCGGGAGATTGCCGCAGTGGTTCACCATCATGGCAAGCCGCTGCTGGTGGATGAGGCGCACGGAGCCCATTTTTCCTTTCATGAAGAGTTGCCCCCTTCATCCATTCAATGTGGTGCCGATCTGGTCGTGCAAAGCACTCACAAAATGCTAGGATCCTTAACCGGCACTGCGATGCTGCATGGCAACCGGGGGCGTTATGACAGGGAACGGCTGCGCACCATGCTGGGAATGGTGCAAACTTCAAGCCCTTCCTATCTCATGCTGCTTTCCTTGGACGCCGCCAGATTCCAGATGCAAACGCAAGGGCGAAAGTTGCTGGGACAAGCGTTGCAGACAATTGCACAGGGACGGCGCGAATGCGGTCAAATTCAAGGCTTGCGGCTCTATGAAGGCAGCGGGGACGTTTCGTTAATCGATCCGTTCAAGTGGTGGATTCAAGTGAAAGGGTTAGGGATCAGCGGCTTGGAAGCTGATCAGATCCTTCGGGAGAATCTGGGGATCTATTGTGAAATGGCGGATGAGGGGCATGTATTGGCTGTTTTCTCTTTTGCCGATACGGATAAACAGGTGAACCGGCTGTTGCAGGGACTTCGGTCTCTGAAGGAGTATATCAAGAGTGACTGGCGCCAAAAACTGTCCAAGACCGTCTCCGGACCGGCAGAACATTTTTTTCGATTGGAGCAAGCCATGCTTCCAAAAGATGCCTTGCAAGGATTTTGTCAACGTGTCAAACTGGAAGAAGCAGCGGGACAGGTTGCTGCGGAACCCGTAATTCCATATCCGCCCGGCATTCCGTTAATTTTGCCGGGTGAGCGGTATACCAAAGAACTGATCGAGTATTTGCAGGAAATGAAAACCATCGGAACCCGGTTTCAAGGTACAGACGATCCCACTCTGGAGTACGTCCGGGTGATTGAACAGGAGAGTGCCAATGTCAGGACTGTTTATCACATTTGAAGGGCCGGACGGTGCAGGAAAGTCGACACAACTTCAATTGCTTGCTGACCACCTGGGTTCTTTGGGCATAGAATACATTACGACCCGTGAACCTGGCGGGACGCCGCTGGCTGACAAAATCCGGGCATTGTTGCTGGATCCGGATAATAAGTCCATGGCACCGAAGACGGAAGCTTTGCTATATGCGGCATCCCGCGCCCAGCATGTGGAAGAGGTTATCCGACCGGCACTGCTTGAGGAAAAAGTGGTGCTCTGTGATCGCTATATTGATGCAAGCATTGCCTATCAGGCAGTCGGATTGGGACTGTCCCCGGAAATGATTCGGCGTTGGAACGAAGAGGCTACAGAGGGACTCTGGCCCCATCGGACCTTTCTGATCGACATTGACACGGAACAGGGACTGTCCCGGATTGAAGAAAAGAGAGGGCTCGACAGGATTGAGGGAAGAGAAGTGTCTTATCACAAACGTGTTCGCGAAACCTTTCTCGCGCTGGCCGCAAAGGAACCGAATCGCTTCGTAATACTTGACGGAACCAAGTCCATTCAGGAAATTGCAGACCGGGTTCGGCACGAGATGGATAAACTTCTGAATCCATAAGGAGGGAAATGCCTTGCGTCTTATTATTGCAGTGGTCCAGGACAAGGACAGCGTCAAATTGTCAGACCGCCTCGTCAAGGCAGGCATCCGTGCAACCAAACTGGCAAGTACGGGCGGATTCCTGAAATCCGGAAACTCCACTTTCATGATTGGTATTGAAAAAGAACGAGTGGATGAGGTGCTCGATCTGATTCGGCAGAGTTGCCGGGCCCGTGAACAGCTGGTAAACCCCATGTCGCCGATGGGCAACCAAATCGACTCTTACGTTCCGTTTCCGGTGTCGGTACAGGTGGGAGGCGCCACGGTGTTTGTGCTTGATGTGGAAAAATACGCCCACTACTAAGGGGGATCCGCATTGAAGATTGACCGAAGATCCAGCACTTTTATAGAACAATTGGGATTGCGGGAAGACAAACAGGCAGGGGACGTCAATCGCCCTGCCTTTCAAGATATTCTGAAGCTGACCGGCACACGCATGCAGAAAGCGGAACTGGACAGGCTCCTGCAGTCCATCGATCAAATGGGGAAGGAACTGTCCAAGCAGCTGACATGGCGTTCATTGATGAACTACAAGGAACGGATCCGCAAATTCCTGGAAGAAATCGTTAAGGGCGGATTCGGATTGAAGGAACAACAAGGAGTGAACCGCCGCGGCCGCATGAAACTCTACAAGATCGTTTCGGAGTTGGATGAGTTGATGGCGCAACTGGCGGAGGAAGTCCTGAAAGAAGAAAAGAACCAATTGGAAATCCTCAAGAAAATCGGGGATATCCGTGGATTGTTGGTCAATCTCTATTCCTGAAACAGGTGATGGTATGAGTGAAAAATGGCCGGTGGAAGGGTCAGCCGCCAAGATGCTGCAAAATATGTTGTCAGCGGGAAGACTGGCGCATGCCTATTTGTTCCTGGGACCCGAGGACTTCGGAATGAAGGAGACGGCCATTCATTTTGCCAAAGGAATTCTTTGCGAGAGTGAAAATGCAGTCAAGCCTTGTGGGAATTGTGCCAGCTGCCGACGCGTGGATTCGGGGAATCACCCGGACATTGTCTGGCTGGAACCGGAAGGGCAAACAATCAAGATCCAGCAGATCCGTGAGGTGCAGAAAACTTTTGCTCTCAAGGCGATGGAAGCCAACCGCAAGGTATATATCGTGACCAGGGCGGAACAAATGACGACGGAAGCGGCCAATGCGCTCCTGAAATTCCTGGAGGAACCTCCTACCCCGGTAGTGGCCATTCTGATTGCCAATCGCAAGGAAGGCCTGTTGCCCACCGTTGTTTCCCGCTGCCAGATCATTCCATTTCACCGCCTCCCGGCTAGTGCCATTCAGAATGCCCTGCAGTCAGAGGGAAATTCCTCCGCTAAAGCCAGACTGTTAGCCTACGTAAAGGAAAGCATTGGTTCGGCTAGAAAATTTTCCGAGTATGAGAAATTTGCCGAAATTGTGAATCTGGTGGTACAATTAAGCGAAGAAATCAGTGCTGATAGAGGCAATCCACTCTTGACCATACAGGACAAAATCAGCAAACCGGGCTGGACCCAAGAGGACGTGGATTCTTTTCTGGATTGTCTGGCGTGGTGGTATCGGGATCTGGTAAACGCCAAACTCGGTCTGACGAACCGGATTGTTTACGAGAATCAAATCTCTCGCATTCAGTCCCAAGCGGCAACCCATAGTTTAGGAGACTTGGTCCAAATGGTGGAGATTGTCTTGTCGGCCAAGAGACGTTTACTATCCCATGCAAACCAGCAGTTGGCACTGGAACACATGGTACTGCAACTGCAGGGGGAATAAAACCTATGACATATACAGTGATCGGGGTCCGCTTCAAGAAAGCGGGCAAGATCTATTACTTTGACCCAGGGCCGCTTCCGGTCAAGACGAATGACAGTGTGATCGTGGAGACTGCCCGTGGCGTTGAGTACGGGCAAGTTGTAATCGGCAAGAAAGAAGTGACGGAGAACGACATTATCCTGCCGCTCAAGAAAGTGATCCGAATTGCGGATCTGAAAGACGCGGAGCAGGTGGAACTGAACAGATCGCAAGCGGCTGAAGCACGAGTGGTCTGCCTTGAGAAAATCCGCGAGCATCAGTTGGAAATGAAGTTGGTGGATGTAGAGTATACCTTTGACCGGAACAAGGTGATTTTTTATTTTACTGCGGATGGAAGAGTGGACTTCCGTGAACTGGTCAAGGATTTGGCGGCTGTTTTTCGCACCCGGATTGAGTTGCGCCAGATTGGTGTAAGGGACGAAGCAAAGCTGCTCGGTGGAATCGGGCCTTGCGGTCGCATTTTGTGCTGTTCATCCTGGCTGGGGGATTTCGATCCGGTTTCCATCCGGATGGCCAAAGACCAGAACTTGTCGCTGAATCCGTCCAAAATCTCGGGGCTGTGCGGAAGATTGATGTGCTGCCTGAAGTTTGAAAACGATTCCTATGAGCAAGTAACCGGGTAAAGGGTGGGAGAAAGCCATGGACAAACAAGCGGTGTTTGCCCAGGTGGCTCATTTAGAGGAGCGGATTGGAGAACTCTATGGGGAACTGGGAAGCCTGAAGAAAAAAATCATCGAACTTCTGGAAGAAAACTCGAAGCTTCAGATTGAGAACGAAAACCTCCGAAACCGGATGAACCGAAAATCTTCCAAACAGGGGGAGGGTTCGGTGCAGATGGGCGAAGGCTTCGATGCGTTGGCACGCCTTTACCACGAAGGGTTTCATGTATGCAATGCCCAATATGGTTCCCTGCGGACCCAAGGAGGCTGCATGTTTTGTTTGTCTTTCCTTTACAAAGAGGTGTGAAAAATTGGATGCGGCATATAAGCATCTTAGGCATAACATCAAGTATGGGAATATCCAGGGGATCTTTGAGTTTCTCTCCCTGAATTTGTATAATCCGTTCATACCGATCTTTGCGATTAAAGTCTTACACGCGTCCGACCAACAAGTTGCCTGGCTGTCGTCACTTCCGGCGGTGACAGGCATTCTTGCGCTGATTCCGGGCGCTATTTTTATGGATAAACTGGTTAAAAAGAAGACCATTACCGCAGTCACGCTGCTGTCGGCAAGGATGTTTATTTTGCTGATTGCATTAATCCCGTTTTTTCCGGCATCGGTGGGGATTTCCGGTATCTTTGCACCGATGGTCGGGGTTGCCATCTATAAGGCGACCTCCATGAACATAGCATTCTTTGTTGCGGGTACAATCCGGGTGTTGGGGGCACTGGCTTTCGGATTGGTGCTATGGTGGGAAAATCACCTGATGCGGAGGGAATCCGATGGACTTTCAGCTTAAGCCGGGCGAACGATTGGATGACTTGATGACAAATGGGTACCATCTGATCCAGAGTGAGGAGGTGTTCTCGTTCTCGATGGATGCCGTATTGCTGGCTCATTATGCTACCGTTCGCCCCAATGAGCGTGTTCTGGATCTGGGGACGGGAAACGGGGTGATCCCCATCCTGCTTACTACCCGTACCCGCCATCCGCTCAAACGAATCGTGGGCTTGGAGCTGCAGGAACGATTGGCCGATATGGCTGCCCGCAGCGTACAGGGGAACGGGCTGAATCATCTGATTGAGATTGTCCAGGGAGATATGAGGGAAGTGACTGCGATTTTCGGCCGTGAAAAATTTGACCTTGTGACATGCAACCCCCCTTACCGTCCAATAGGTCAAGGGGACCCCGTGAAGAATGAACATGTTCGGATAGCCCGTCATGAGGTCACTTGCACGTTACGCGATGCTGTGAAAGCGGCGGGTATCATGACCAAGTCGGGAGGAAAAGCTGCCTTTGTGCATCGTCCGGACCGTTTGGCGGAATTGTTGTGTGAATTGAAATGTGTCAAATTGGAGCCGAAACGGATGAGACTGGTTCACCCGCGAGTTCATCAGCGGCCCAGTATCGTATTGGTGGAATCAATCAAGAACGGAAAACCGGATCTCAAGATTGACCCACCTCTGATCGTTTATGACGAGAATGGACAGTGGACGGAGGAGTTGGAAACAATCTACGGCGGGAGCGCAAATTGATGGAGAAGAAGTACAGTTATCAGACAAGTGATGACAAAGGAACTCTGTATCTGGTGGCCACCCCGATTGGGAACCTTCAGGACATGACGTTTCGCGCAGTTGAAACATTGCGGCAATCGGCTGTCATTGCTGCGGAAGATACAAGGCAAACGCGCAAACTGTTGACCCATTTTCAAATTGAGGGACCCCGTTTGACATCCTACCATGAGCACAACAAAAACAGGATGGAAGAAGAGATTATCGGCTTGTTGGATAGTGGGCACTCAGTGTCGCTGGTCTCCGATGCCGGGACACCAGGCATATCAGATCCGGGGGAGGATCTTGTCCGGGCTGCCGTGGCAAAGGGACACAGGGTGGTGCCGATTCCCGGTGCTTGTGCGGCTATCACCGCTCTTGTCGCTTCCGGCATGCCGACCGATCAATTCTCGTTTGTCGGTTTTCTGCCGCGGGAGCGAAAAGAACGAAGGAAAATGCTGGAGCGATGGAGGAGCAGACCAGAGACATTACTCTTCTATGAGGCTCCCCACCGTTTGAAGGATACGGTTAAGGATCTGTTGGAAGTACTGGGCAACCGCAGGGTCACAACAGCCAGAGAGTTGACCAAACGATTTGAGGAATTTGCAAGGGGAACCCTGAAGGAGCTGCTCGAAATGCTGGAAACCGAATCTTCCAAAGGAGAGTACGTGTTGGTTGTGGAAGGTGCAGATCCACTTGCAACAGTGGAAGAATCGGCTGCATGGTGGGAACCTTTAACGGTAATAGAACATGTTCATGAACTGATGAAGCGAGGGATAGACAAGAAGGAAGCAATCAAGCAGGTTGCAAAAGAGCGGAACCTGCCAAAAAGGGAGGTCTATGGCGCCGTTCTGGAAGCGGACGAAAAAGAAAACCATTGACCCGGCATTGTCGGTTCAATGGTTTGTCTTTCTCTTTTAGCTGTTCATTTCGGCAATGCAGTTCGGGCAGATGTTTTTGCCCTTGAAATGAATGATTTCATCAGCTTGTCCGCAGAAGATGCATGCCGGTTCGTATTTTCTCAGAATGATTCTGTCCGAGTCGACATAGATTTCCAAAGCGTCTTTTTCACTGATTCCCAGCGTTCTGCGCAGTTCAATCGGGATTACAACGCGGCCCAACTCATCGACCTTGCGCACAATTCCTGTTGATTTCATTTGACTTCCTCTCCCCCGAAAAAATTCTACAAATATCGACATCTCCTTTGATAAGGCAATGGTACCAACTATTCCCAAATTAGTCAATAGAAAAATTCAATACACTTTTGTCATGTGTAAAAAACTTTAATTCATCATTAATGAAAATAGAAAAAGCGCTAATGTTGTTATTATACGAAATGTAGGGTACAATATCCTCTATACATACCAAGGAAAAACTTGTATTTTTTGTCTCTCGTTTGAGGGATTTTTTGTTAGGGGGAATTTCCGTGTCAAGACCAACTTTTTATATTACAACTCCCATTTACTATCCCAATGACATTTTGCACATCGGCCATGCCTATTCCACAGTTTCCGCAGATGCAATGGCCCGTTACAAAAGGCTGCGGGGTTATGATGTGTTCTTTCTGACGGGCACCGATGAGCATGGACAGAAGATTGAGCGGCGTGCTGCCCAGGCAAAGAAAGATCCACAGCAGTTTGTTGATGAAATTATTGCGTGGATCAAAGACCTTTGGAAGGAACTGGACATCTCTTACGATGATTTCATTCGTACCACGGAAGCGCGGCACAAGGCAGTAGTTCAGAAGATTTTTCAACGTTTTCTGGATCAGGACGATATTTATCTGGCGGAGTATGAAGGGTTGTACTGTACGCCTGACGAAGCTTTCTGGACGGAACGGCAGGCCCCGGACGGCAAGTGCCCCGACTGCGGCAGGGACCTGGAACTGGTTCGGGAGAAGAGCTACTTCTTCCGGATGGGCAAGTATGTGGACCGTTTGCTGAAACATTATGAAGAGAATCCGGACTTTATCCAGCCCGAATCCCGCAAGAATGAAATGATCAACAACTTCATCAAGCCGGGGCTGGAAGATCTTTGCGTATCCAGAACCACTTTTGACTGGGGCATCAAAGTCCCGAATGACCCGGAACATGTGATTTACGTTTGGATTGATGCGCTTACCAATTACATTACCGCTATCGGGTATCTGTCTGATGAGCCTCAGGAAAGGGCCAAATTTGAAAGGTACTGGCCGGCTGATGTTCACTTGGTTGGCAAGGAAATCATTCGCTTCCACACTATATACTGGCCCATTATGCTGATGGCCTTGGGACTTCCCTTGCCGAAAAAGGTGTTTGGCCATGGTTGGCTGTTGATGAAAGACGGAAAAATGTCCAAATCCAAGGGGAACGTGATCGATCCGAAAATGCTGATCAACCGCTACGGATTGGATGCCATCCGTTATTTCCTGCTTCGGGAAGTGCCTTTTGGCTCTGACGGGGTGTTTACTCCGGAAGCTTTGATCCAGCGGATCAACTCTGACTTGGCAAACGATCTGGGGAACCTGTTGAGTCGGACTGTCGCAATGATCGAAAGATATTTCGATGGAGTGATCCCGGCTTCCGGCAACCTCGGTGAACTGGATCAGGATTTGCGTCAACTGGCTGTATCCACTGTTGACAAAGTGGAAGAAGCGATGGAGAAAATGGAGTTCTCTGTTGCATTGACGGCGATCTGGCAGTTGATCTCCAGAACAAACAAATACGTTGACGAAACGGCTCCATGGAATCTTGCCAAAGATGATGCACAGCGGGACCGTCTTGGAACAGTCTTGTATCATCTTGCGGAAACTTTAAGGATCATCTCCATTCTGATCCAACCGTTTATGACCCGGACTCCGGCAGTCATGTGGAGTCAGTTGGGTATAACAGAAGGAGAAATCACCTCCTGGGAAAGCACTCGCCGGTTTGGCCTTCTCCCGGCCGGAGGACACGTGGTGAAAGGGGACGTGATTTTCCCCCGATTGGATCTTAAGGCGGAAGTGGAATATATCGACTCTACCACAGGTGCCAACAACAAAGGTCCGGGCCCGCAGGCTGCACCGCAATTGACCGGCGCCACGAATGCCGATCCCGGGAACCAGGTGGAAGCCAAAGTGGCGGATGAAGAATCTGCCTTGATCACAATTGATGATTTCATGAAAGTGGACTTGCGAGTCGCTCAGGTGACAGCCGCCGAAAAGATTGAAAAAGCGGACAAACTGCTGAAACTTCAGTTGGATGCAGGCAATGAGCAGCGTCAGGTGGTGTCCGGGATTGCAAA
Organism: Effusibacillus lacus; assembly: GCF_002335525.1. Lineage (NCBI taxonomy): Bacteria > Bacillati > Bacillota > Bacilli > Caryophanales > Alicyclobacillaceae > Effusibacillus > Effusibacillus lacus. Next base: position 58,738 of record NZ_BDUF01000007.1, on the reverse strand, counting down.
GTATTACACCCCTGAAGAATTGATCGGCCAAAAGGTAATCCTGGTGTCCAATCTGAAACCGGTAAAGCTGCGCGGTGTCGAATCCCACGGCATGATCCTTGCCGCATCTGAAGGCGACCAACTGGTGCTGGCAACCGTTTCGGCCGATATTCCAAACGGTGCCAAGGTAAAATAAAACCAATTGAATTACGAGAGTAGGTGTTTTGTTTTGCTGTTCGACTCGCATTGCCATCTAAACAGTGACAAGTTTGACGATAATGATATTGTGGAAATGATTCATTCGGCACGGGATCACAATGTTGTGCAAATTTTGGTTCCGGGCTTTGATATCCCTTCTTCCCTAAAGGCTGTGGAGCTTGCCGAAGATTGGCAGGGTGTCTATGCGGCTGTTGGAATTCACCCGAATGATGCCAATCATGCAACGGAAGATATGTATGAGAAGCTGCGTGAATGGGCGCAGCTTCCGCACGTTGTGGCCATTGGAGAAATAGGCCTCGATTACCATTGGGACACCACCCCGAAAGAAGTTCAATTTGAAGTGTTTCGACGGCAAATTCGTCTTGCCAGAGAAGTGAAGATGCCGATCGTGATTCATGACAGGGAAGCCCATGGGGACATTGTTCAGATTCTGAAGGAAGAAGGAGCCAGGGAAGTGGGAGGCATCATGCACTGCTTCTCCGGTTCCTGGGAAATGGCAAAGGAATGCATGGATATGAACTTTATGATTTCCTTTGGCGGTCCGGTCACTTACAAAAACGCCAAGCGCCCGCAGGAAGTGGCCTCTAAAGTTCCGCTTGACTTTTTGTTGGTGGAAACCGATTCTCCGTACCTGACTCCGGAACCGTATCGGGGTAAGCCGAACCAGCCCCTATATGTTCGGCATGTGGCTGAAAAAATTGCGGAACTCAGGGGCATGGAGTTCGATGAAATCAGCCGAATCACGACGGAGAACGCCGAGCGGATTTTTAACGTGCGCAATCCTTTTGTCTCATTGTGATTCCCATGAAAATTAAAATTAAAGAAATTATCGTTGTGGAAGGGCTGCATGACAAGATTGCCATCGACCGGGCCGTGGAGGCAGATTGCCTGATTACAGGCGGATCTGCGGTGTCGGATACGCTGCTCAAACAGGTGGAACGGGCACAAAAGGAAAGGGGTGTCATCCTGTTTACCGATCCGGACTATCCGGGTGAGCGGATTCGCAAACAGGTAGCACAAAGGGTTCCGGGCTGCAAGCATGCGTTCCTGCCTAGGGAGGAAGCGACGGCCAACGGGGATGTAGGGATTGAGAACGCATCCCCTGAAAGCATCCGCAGGGCTTTGGAATCGGTTCGAACCGAATGGGAAGGCGCGGAAGAGGAGTTCAGTTGGCGGGAAATGCAAGAGTATGGACTGACGGGGCTGGCTGATTCTGCGGAAAAGAGGGAACAACTCGGAAAGATTCTGGGAATTGGGCGATGCAATGCCAAAACCTTCTGGAAGCGGATTAATATGCTTGGCGTGACAAGAGCGGAATGGGAAGCCGCTTGGAGATTGTTGGATTCTTAACAAAGGTGGCATACGGATGAAACGGCTCGTCAATCCGTCTGTGACTCGTGAGGTCATAGACAGATTCAGCTTTCACTTTAAGAAACAGCTGGGTCAGAATTTCTTGATTGATGCGAATATCCTTGGCAAGATTGTGGAAGCGGCCGACCTGTCCAAAGAGGATGGTGCACTGGAAATCGGGCCGGGCATTGGCACACTTACTCAAGCGTTGGCCGAGCATGCAGGCGTAGTGGTTGCTGTGGAAAAAGACGACCGGCTGATTCCCATACTGGCAGAAACACTGCGTGAGTGCCCAAATGTATGGGTACATCATGCAGACGTGCTGGAAACCGATTTGCACCGACTGTTTGCGGACCGGTTTGCCGGCCGGAAAGTAAGCGTTGTAGCGAATTTGCCATATTATGTAACGACTCCGATCGTTATGAAACTGTTGGAAGAACGTCTGCCGCTGAATTCCGTTGTAGTGATGGTGCAAAGGGAAGTGGCCGAACGCATGGCAGCCTCGCCTGGAGGCAAGGACTACGGTGCTTTGTCGATTGCCGTTCAGTATTTTACGGAACCGCAGATCGTGTGCCGAGTGCCAAAGACTGCTTTCATGCCCCAGCCGAATGTGGAATCCATCGTTATTAAGCTGAAGATTCGGGAACAGGCTGCTGTTGCGGTTCAGGATGAGAAGATTTTTTTCAAACTGGTACGTGCGGGGTTTGCTCAACGGCGCAAGACCCTCTTAAATAATCTGCAGTATAATCTGCACTTGCCAGGAGGAAAAGCAATGGTCCTTCAACTGCTTGAGGGGTCTGGAGTTGACCCCAATCGGAGAGCGGAAACATTGTCAATTGAAGAGTTTGCCCGTTTGGCAGATGGTATCGCCCGGTTCCTGTAGGTGGTTCATCTGCCGTTTGTTTGCGCCCTAACTTCCTGAATATGCTTCGATAGGGCTTTATTTATCGAATGGGTCTGCGCTTTTTTGCAAAATCTTAAAATAGCAGAGAGAGGAGAAGATCGGGCAACTGTCGAATTGAATATATTAAGTAAACAGGCATGCGCATCAGGTCCCCGCATGAGTGTGTTAAGTTCTCGTTAAGCCCACATCTTGACCGTTTGGAACGAATATGATGTAGAAAAGGGCGGTGGTTGCGTGAAGTTCCTCAATCCGACGAAGGGAACGTTGACGCTGGAGGAAGTAGTAAAAGACATTTGTGAGTTTGTGGGGACAGGACCTGATGACGCATACAAGGTGATAATCGGTTCTGATTCACAGAATCGGTATGACCGGGGAATCACAATGTTTGTAACCGCAATCATTGTGCACCGTATCGGAAAGGGTGCCCGTTATTACATTCACCGCAAACCTTCCAGGGAGATTCGGTCATTGAAACAGCGCATGTTTACGGAGGCTTCTTATTCACTGTTGCTGTGTCAGGAATTGTCCGAGAAGATCCCGGAGATATGCGGAGAACACCTGGAGATTCATCTGGACATCGGGGAGAAGGGAGCCACCAAATCCTTAATCAAGGAGATCGTCGGTTGGGTAACGGCTTCCGGTTATACCGCAAAAGTAAAACCAAACGCGTTTGTCGCATCCAAAGTGGCTGATCGATATACAAGATCCTTGGGATAATAGAATCAAGAAAGCTTTCTTCAACAACGCCCCTTCATCCTGAAGGCGCTTTGAAGGAAGCTTTCTTTAAAGAGTAAGAAATTATAAATTTTCCCGAGGGGAAGTCTCTTGTGATTCAAGGGATTTCCCCTTCTTTGTTGAAGTAAAGAGTATGGATATTCAAGTGGAGACGAACGAGTTGAAACGAATATTCTTTGACGAACATCGACATTGGGAACAGTTTGTTGCCAAACATGGGAAACGAATTCGTCCACAAGTAATCAAGGAAGTGGAAAAGTTTCGTATTTGCGGAACCATGCACGGAGGGTTCAAACTGTTCGCCTGTGAAGGGTGCGGACATATGAAGTTCGTGCCGTACCGGTGTAAGGGACGATTTTGTACGACTTGCTCCAACGGAGAAACCGAGGAGTGGAGCAAGGTGATGGAACAGGAATTGCTTACGGTTCCCCACCGCCATGTTGTATTCACCATGGATGAGCGGTTGTGGCCCTTGTTTTGTCTAAAAAGAGAGATGCTCAAAGCATTAATGGATGAAGCAGCCAAACTTCTGCAAGATTGGTTTTTGGATCGTTACAAGGTGACAATTGGGATTGTGATGGGACTGCACACATTTGGATCTCGCATGAATTTTAATCCTCATGTTCACATGCTGGTGACCGAAGGTGGCATGAAAGCAGATGGAGAATTCAAGCGGATTGAATTTATCCCCTTTGAGATGCTGCGGAAAAGGTGGCAGGCGGCCGTTCTAAGCTTAATTCGGGGGCATCTGAACCAAAGAGAGAGAAAGAAATACCGAAAGTTACTAGATGAGGCCTACCGGGAAAATCCAGATGGGTTTTATGTGCATGCGCCCAAAAGGAAGGGGAATGTGCAAAAGCAGTTGCAATATATTGGACGATACATGCGTAGACCAGCAATTTCGTTGAAGCGGATTGTGAAGTATGATGGAAAGACCGTGACCTTTAGCTATGTGGATAAAACCGATGGAGAAGAAAAGTTTGAAACCCTTACAGTAGAAGAATTCATTACACGAATCATTCGTCATATTCCAGATGAGCATTTCAAGTCCATACGGCATTATGGCATCTATTCGCGGCGTTCGAAAAAAATGTGGATGGAACGGATCGAGGCGTGGTGGGAACGGACGAAAAAGTGGTTGAAGAAGATGGCGAAGGAGAAGCGCGTAACGGTCCGGTGGCGTGAGAAAATGTTCCTGAGTTGGGGAGCCGATCCGTTGGCATGCCCAAAATGTAAACAAGAGTATTTCGAGTATAAGGGAGAAGTGTGTCTTCAAGACGGAAGATTAAAGGTGAAGTATGCTGTATGCGAGACGGCGAGAAAGAGATTGGAGGAAATGATTCAGGATGTGTCCGGTTTCCAAACACGGCAAGAAAGGAAAAAAGAAAAGGAAAGCAAGCACCAGGGAAAGAAAGAACAAGGTGGTCAACTACATCTGCTTGGATTGCGATACGAATGAAGAGATCCCTTTGACGGTCGTACGAGACTTTGATGCGATGGATTTAGGAGACGAATCGGTAGCTCCGCGCTTTTCCTGTGAACAGTGTGGAGGGGAAATGTACCCCGAATATTACAAAGGAATTCACGGGATTGAGTACAGAATTACGGATGTACGCCCGAACTAAGAGCGCATCCCCTCGATTTTTGAGGGGATGCTTTTCTTATTTTACGGGAACTTCGCCGATACGCTCCCCCATCCGGACAAACTGCCCTTCCTGCAGAGGATCCAATTTGGCCATCCCCGGTTGGAACAGACACACCACCGTGGAACCGAAACGGAACAGTCCAAGTTCATCCCCTTTTTCCAAAAGGGGTCCGTTCACCGTTTCATGGGCGGGTTGCCCGTTTCGGACATTGGTGGAGAGTTTCTTGTCATACACTACTTGCACAGACCCGACGATTGTCGCTCCGACCTTCACGATGGCATACTCTCCGAAGGGAGAGGTCAGATAGGTTGTCAGCCTTTCGTTCCTGGCAAACAGGCCGGGAACGTTACGTACCCCCAGTGGATTTACAGGATATAAAGAACCAGGGATGTAGGAATATCCGGACACAGTTCCTTTCAAGCATGTATGAATCCGGTGATAGTCACGAGGAGACAAGTAAATGGTCAGATACATGCCGCCTTCGTATGATTCGGCCTTCCGGGCATCGCCCAACAGCTGCTCCAAAGAGTAGGTAACCCCTTTTGCCTGCAGGAGTGTGCCCTCTTGAATCAGACCAAACTGGGAAACCACTCCGTCAACCGGGGCCGTAAGTATATCCTCGCCTGCAGCAACCGGCCGAGCTCCAGCCCTTAAGCGTCTGGTGAAGAATTCGGTCAGGCTTTGGTACTCGCCGATCGGCTTTTCCGCCTCTTCCAAATCCACTTGAAAGAAACGGGCATAAAAGGGGATCAAGAACCGTGACACGGGACTTTTGGCAAAATGGCCCGCCAGCCTCGAGATGGCTTTCTTTGGAAGCAGCCTAACCAACAGAAAACGAAATTGATCGCTCATATGCCAATTCCTCCATTTGCATGTACCATTTTCACTATATAGTTCACCAGCTTTGGATGCAAGGAGGCAGATACAAGAGAATCATTTGTGACATCCAGTTTCAATAAGGGGACATACTACTGGTAGGCTGCGTAATCTGCTGGGCAGGTTGAATCATGTACTGACACCTTCGTCCGATATTTGGACAGACTGGATGTGTATATGACTGCCTTCTTCACTTATTGGAGGGACCTTCCATATAGTGATAGAAATAAGTAGCATACGTGGATTAAGAAATGGTACAATCTTTAAGTTCTGATAAATGAACCGGTGAAGGCCGGTTTTCATGTGGGATGGTGTCAAATGAAGTCGTTTGTGGAAGCAATGGCGCTGATTCAGGGGGGCAACAATCTGATTCTTTGCCATGACCAAGCGGACAGTGACGCGATTGGTGCCGCTTACGCGTTGGCCCGCTTCATCGGAGGGGACATCGGGGTTCCGCAGGAAATTGCCAGTCATGCCAAACGTCTGATTGAAAAATTGGGCATGGCGGTCCTATACGAACCTAACGTATGTGATTACGCAAACATTGTGGTGGTAGATACAGCCCATGCCGCTCAGTTGTGCAATTCTATGCCGCAGCGGTTTTACGTGATCGACCATCATCCCAATAACCATTTGCTCCAAAGGGCCGATGCGGCTCTCCATGATGAGGTTTCATCAACAAGTCAGCTGGTTTACCGGGTTCTCAAGGAAATAAATGCCAATATAGACAGGCAAATGGCTCTAGCCATGTGCGCCGGCATCCTGACGGATACGATCCATTTCCATAAAGGGGATGCTGAGGCTTTTCGAACCTTTGGAGAGCTATTGCAAATCGGCGGATTGGATTATGAAGACGTTCAGAACCTGTATGTCGTGGAGGACCGTAACGCCCGGGATGCGATTGTCAATTCTGCCCTCACGGCAAGGAAAGCATCCTTCTCGGGATACCAGATACTGATTGCTGAAATCGATGTCAACATTCCAACCTATGCAGCCAGAGCGCTTTTTGATCTGGGCGCAGATGCCAGTATTGTGGGCTATCGCAAGGGCGAGGAAGTGGAGGTACGCATGTACCTCCGTAACCAATTGCAGGAAAACTGCGGGATTCAGGCAGTAGATGTATTTCGCAACGCACCTTCAATGAAGAAAGGAAAGACGTGGGGATACTCCTCCTTTGCCGGTTTTCGCAGCAACTCTGCCAAACTGGATTTGATTTTTAACGACATCTTACGGGTTTTGCACGATATGCTGGTATAACTGCCATGGCTCTATTGGGCGCACGTGCATACCCTGCACCTCATACGATATCCTAGTTGACCTATCGGAGGGGAGCGTATGTGGAAAGTCGGAGATCGGGTCGCCCGCAAATCATATAACAAAGACGTATTTTTCATTGTGATCGATGTCGATTCCACTACCCGAGTGGCAGTTCTGAAAGGGATGGAAATACGTCTTCTGGCAGACGCGCCGTTCGAAGATCTTGTCAGGGTAACGGACGAGGAATGGCAATCCTATATGTTGCAGCATTCAAGGCAGGAAGCAGACAGCTTGCGGCTGATCAGAATGCGCCGTCTGGTGGATAAGGAAAAGCAAATGCTGCGCTCCGGCGTAAAGCTTCAAGATAGCAAAGAATTCTATGAACGCCCGGGCCGAATTGTACACCTGGATGGAGACGGAAGCTATCTCAACAAATGCATGCTGTTTTATGAAGAGTTGGGGCTGCAAGCATACGGGTATCATGTCAGCGAATCCCGCATGGCCGATGTGTTGGCCCATTTTCTTGACCTGTACCATCCGGACATCCTTGTTATAACAGGGCACGACGGGCTGATACGAAAAGGGCATGACACCAGCCAGATCTACAATTACCGCAACACCGAGAACTTTATCCGTGCGGTAAAAGTTGCACGAAAATACGAAAGAAGCTTGGATGAACTGATAATCTTTGCAGGCGCTTGCCAATCCCATTACGAGGCGCTTCTGGAGGCGGGGGCCAATTTTGCATCTTCGCCAAAGAGAATTCTCATTCATGCCCTGGATCCGGTGCTGGTTGCGGAGAAGATTGCCTATACGCCAATTAATCAGACGATCAACATTTACGACGTTGTTCAGTCCACCATTACAGGCACGGACGGGCTTGGAGGATTGGAATCCAGGGGAAAATACCGGCTGGGATTGCCAAAGTCGCCGGGATAACCAGACAAGACGTAAATAGTGGAAAATTTCCAAAATTAGAATTTTGTTCACAAATTACCGGGATAAATTTCAAATCAGCAACAAAAGCCCCATTGACAGGTTCTTATGAGCGTTGCTATAATATTTTGCTTAATTTGACACAGCCTCTTTTCAGATGGTATACTTGTCAGTGGAAAGAGGTGGTGTGGATGGCAACGAAAAACCCGCTCAACGAGATTAAACGGAATCTCGATGGGTACATCGGGGAGAAAATTATGCTTCGAGCTAACGGCGGTCGCAGAAAGACCATTGAACGGATGGGCGTTCTGGAAGAGACCTATCCCTCCGTGTTCGTAGTGAAGCTTGAAAACACTGGTAACTCTTTTAAACGAGTATCCTACAGTTATGCGGATATCTTGACGGAAACGGTTGAATTGACAGTTTGCCGGGATGACCAACATATCCGGGTTACTTACGTTGAGGGGTAATGAAATAGGGAAATGAGGAAATGCTTCCGAAGGTCGGAGGCATTTTTATTTTGCCTAAATTCCATACTACATCTTGTACGCCAAACAAAGGAGGCGGTGGCAATGGCTCGACGTCGGGGTATCATGTCGGAAGAACTAAAGGTGGAGATTGCCAAGGAACTTGGCTTTTATGACACCGTCCAACGGGAAGGTTGGGAAAACATCCGGGCCAAAGACGCGGGAAACATGGTCAAACGTGCGATTGAGATTGCAGAAGAGGCACTGGCCAGGAAAGATCTCTAATCAACTCCTTAAAACGGCGTACACGGGCCCGGAAATGTCTGGGCCCGGTTGATTACATATCACGGTGAATATCCTGTATTTTCTTGGGTCAAGCTGAAAATTGGACACTTTTGTGGAGGGAGCCTGAATGAGTCAACGCCCGGGACACTTGGTAGTGATCGGCGGAGCGGAAGACAAGAAGGGGGAATGCAAAATCCTCCGGGAATTCGTAAGATTATCCGGAGGTCCTCGTGCCCGGATTGTCGTTATGACGGTTGCAACGGAATTGCCCTTGGAAGTGGGAGCAGAGTACATGGAAGTGTTTGACCGGATCGGAGTGGAGGATGTAAGGACGTTTGATGTGTCAAACCGTGCGAATGCCAATGCGGAAAGCGCGGTAAAGGCAATAGAAAAAGCAACCGGTGTTTTCTTTACCGGCGGAGACCAGGTACGAATAACCAACCTCCTTGGGGGGACAAAAATTGATGCGATCTTGCACAAACGGCATGAAGAGGGCATGGTGTTAGGCGGTACAAGTGCCGGTGCTTCCATGATGTCCAACATCATGATCATCGAAGGAGAGCCGGAAACAAACCCCCGACTTGGTGCCGTTGAGATGGGGGCAGGCATGGAATTCATCCCCGGGGTGGTAATCGACCAGCATTTTGCTCAGAGGGGACGAATCGGACGTTTGTTGTCGGCGGTGGCAAAATATCCCCACCATCTCGGCATTGGCATCGATGAGAATACCGCCTTACTTTTAAAAGACCATGTTTTTGAGGTGATCGGGGACGGCGCCGTGACGGTATTGGATGCCGGGGCCATGACTTATTCCAATGCACCCGGATTGCACAATAACGATAACCTTGCCATGTGCGGCATAGTGATACATGTGCTGCCGGCAGGGTATCGTTTTCATCTGCGGGAGCGAACGCCGGTGATTGAAACCGGCAACCAAGCGGATAGAACAAGGAGCTGACAAAATTGAGAATTGGCGAGATTCGGACTTTGTCCGGTCCGAATATCTATAATCATAAACCGGTTCTGGTCATGAAATTGTTCCTTGACGATTTGACCGAAACAGAAAGTTACGAGATACCCGGATTTATTGACCGGCTGCTGGCTTTGCTCCCCGGTCTTCGTACACATCATTGCGCCAAAGGGAGACCCGGAGGGTTTATCGAACGTCTATACGGTGGGACCTACTTTGGTCACATTGTTGAACATGTGGCTTTGGAATTGACGGAGATGGCAGGTGTCCCTGCGTTTTTCGGCAAAACGCTTTATGCGGACGGGCCGGGCCTTTATGATGTGGTTGTCGAATATCGGGCCGAACAAACTACCCGTTATCTGCTGCAAACGGCCGTAGAACTCGTTGACTCCCTGGTGTCGGGCAAACCGTTCCCCCTTGAGGAACGAATCTTGGAGGCCAAACAAATCGCCGCCAAGACAGAACTTGGTCCAAGCACGCGTGCCATTGTGGATGCTGCGGAGCGGCGGGGCATTCCCTGGAGCCGTTTAAACTATGGAAGTTTAATCCAACTGGGATATGGCAAGCACAGAAAATACGTTCAGGCTACTATCTCGGACCATACTTGTGCCATAGGGGTTGACATTGCAGGAGACAAGAGCCTGACGAAAAACCTTTTGGAACAGGCATGCATTCCTGTTCCCCGCGGCAGGATTGTTCGAAAGCCCCAAGAAGCAATTGACTTCTTGGTGAATGTCGGGAAACCCGTTGTGGTTAAGCCTCTCAACGGATGTCAAGGAAAAGGGGTTTCCCTGAATTTGACCACTCCGTCCGAAGTTCGGTATGCGTTTCAGATTGCGGTCGAATATTCCAGCGATGTTATGGTTGAAGAATTTCTTCTCGGGAAAAACTACCGGGTTCTGGTGATCAACGGACATGTGACGGCAGTCAGCGAACGTATTCCCGCACATGTTGTGGGAGATGGCAAACATACGGTAGCGGAACTGATTGAGCTGACCAATCTGGACCCGCTGCGCGGGGATGACCACGAAAAACCTTTAACCAGAATTGTTATAGATCCAATCCTTATTGCGTATTTGCGAAAAAGAGGCCGAAACTTGAACGACATACCCGATTCGGGTGAAGTTGTTTACTTGCGTGAAAGCGCCAATCTGTCCACGGGCGGAATAGCCAGGGATGTGACAGACAAAATCCATCCGGATGTTGCGATGCTCTGTGAGCGGGCAGCCAGAACTGTGGGTCTTGACATTTGCGGAGTAGACCTTGTTCTTCCGGATATTGCGGAGCCTTTGGAATGGGGCAGAGGAGGCGTAATTGAAGTCAATGCGGCCCCGGGTATCCGGATGCATCATTATCCCAGCGAGGGACAGTCGCGGAATGTGGCGGAAGCCATAGTTGAAATGATGTACCCTGCCGGTTCCCCTTCTCGAATTCCAATTATTTCGGTAACGGGAACCAACGGCAAAACAACTACAACCCGGATGATTGGGCACATACTTGCCGCAACCGGAAAAACCATAGGGATGACCACCACAGATGGAATTTTTATCAATGGGCGGTGCATTATGAAAGGGGATACTACCGGTCCCATCTCTGCCAAGGCTGTATTGTCCGATACTTTGGTGGAAGCGGCAGTCCTGGAAACCGCAAGGGGTGGCATTGTCCGGTCGGGCCTCGGATACGATTGGTCGGATGTTGGAGTGATTACCAATATCCAGCCTGATCACATAGGTCAGGACGGAATTGAACAATTGGAAGACATCCTGCATATAAAGTCATTGGTGGCAGAGCGAGTAAGAGAAGGCGGAACCCTGGTACTGAACGCTGACGATGAACGGCTGGCCGGTCTGATGACAATCCCTCGCCTGCGAAAGGTAAAGAAAAACGTTGTCTATTTTTCATTGCAGCCTGACCATCCGTTGATAAAGCGGTATCTTGCTGCCAACGGAACCGCATTCTTTTTGAAAAATGACTGGATTGTGGAAGCCAAAGGGCAAACGGAAAACAAAATCGTACACACTTGCGATATACCCATCACAATGGGGGGAACGGCCGAGTTTCACATCGCTAACGCACTGGCCGCAATAGCGGCTTGCAGAGGGTACGGAATGACAAGAGAACGGATTGCATCCGCGATTTCAACTTTCAGAAGCGACTGGCACAATCCTGGCAGAACCAATTTGTTTCAGGTTGCCAACGGATATGTAATGGTGGATTACGGGCACAATCCCGACTCCTTCGCTGCTGTAAGCAAAATGGCGTCTCTTTGGGAAGGCAGAAGAGTAACCGGCATCGTGGGGGTGCCGGGAGACAGGGATAACAGTGTTGTGGAACTGGCGGCAAGAGTTGCGGCAAAGGGATTTGGCAGGTTAATTGTAAAAGAAGACAAGGACTTGCGGGGACGCCTGAGAGGTGAAGTAGCCAACATCATGTACAAGGCGATTCGGGATGAAGTTCCAAATCGGGAATGCAAAATCATCTTGGACGAATGTGAGGCGCTCTCCCAGGCTGTTAGGGAAATGCAACCGGGTGAGATCATTGTGATTTTCTATGAAAAACTTGAACCGGTGATGAAAGTTCTGGCTTTGTACGGTGCAGTATCCGTCTGGACCGTTGAAGGGATTCTGCCCCGATTAAGCCTGGCCAAGATGTAACCTGAAACCACCCTTCCTTGTGAGAGGGTGGTTCTTTGTTTAGAATGTAGTCATGACAGAAGTGTTGTGCAGGCGGTGGAGTCGTGATACGTGAAAAGGCTAAGGCAAAAATCAATCTGACGCTTGATGTATTGTTCAAGCGGGCTGACGGTTATCATGAGGTCGAAATGGTTATGCAGACAGTGGACCTGTCTGATCAACTGTTGCTGGAAGAAAGGGATGACAACCAGATTGTCTTGTCGTGCGGGGTTCCCTATATCCCGCTGGACAACAGAAATCTGGCTTATAAAGCTGCTGCATTGCTGAGAGAACGCTATGGTATCAGAAAGGGTATTCACATCACCATCGATAAACAGATTCCGGTGGCGGCTGGCCTTGCCGGGGGATCCAGCGACGGGGCTGCGGCGCTTCGCGGATTGAATCGTTTATGGAACCTGGGTTTGACTCTGGAAGAGTTGGCGGAACTGGGCGCAGAGTTGGGTTCTGACGTTCCTTTCTGCATTTACGGCGGAACCGCCATTGCCAGAGGAAGGGGGGAAATTATTGAACGCCTGCCGGCGGCACCCCCGTTGTGGGTGGTACTTGTTAAACCACCCATCACCGTATCAACGGCAGATGTGTATGGAAACCTGAAAGTGGATGAAATCGACTCCCATCCGGACACCCTGGGAATGATACAAGCATTGGCTTCGGGCAATCCGGAGCGGATTGTATCCGGACTTGGAAATGTGCTGGAACAAGTTACCTTTAAAATGCACCCGGAAGTGGAAAGATTAAAGTCCCAAATAGTGAAATTCGGTGCAATGGGAGCGTTGATGTCTGGATCCGGCCCGACAGTATTTGGGATAACCGATCGGGAAAGCAGAGCGCAACGGATATACAATGCATTGCGGGGTTTTTCAAAAGAAGTCTACCTGACGAGATTTCTGTAACCGGAATAGGGCAAAATGGAGGTTAGGGAGTGATTTCCATGTTGGCTTACATTCTCGCAGGCGGTGAAAAAACGGAGTTCACGCCGCAAGGAAAAGCTTTTGCCCGCATTCATGGCAAACAGATGGTCGAATATGTCATAGAAGCACTCCAGGGTGTTTCGGAAATTGAACATATCGTCGTGATCAATAACCAAAAAAGTCTCTTGGACAATTTGAGGGAGGCACTGCAGCAACCGGAGAACCCGGATGAATACATATTGATTGCCACCTGTGACGTACCGTTTCTGACTGCTGATGCGGTGAGAGACTTTTTGGACAGGTGCAATTGTGAAGCTGACTTCTATTATCCGATTGTGGGGAAGGAAGACCAAGAACGAAGGTTCCCGGAGATTCGGCGGACCTATGTCAAGCTGAAGGAAGGATCCTTTACCGGAGGAAACCTGTTTCTTGTCAAACCTTCCAAGTTAATCCCCTTGTTGGGCCGAGTGGAAAAGATTCTTGACCTCCGCAAGAGCCCCCTGGCATTGTCGGCAGAATTGGGATTCAGTTTCGTCCTTCGCATGGCATTTTCCAAGCTGACAGGGATGCTGACCATTCGAAAAGTGGAAGACCGGGTTGCGGAATTGTTCCAAATCAACGCACGTGCCGTCATCTCTCCTTACCCAGAGTTGGCCAACGATATTGACAGGCCAGAGGATCTCCTCCTTGCCGAGAATTTGCTGTCTGGGTGACTTGTTTATTTTACGAAAATAATGGTATTATCTTGAGTAAAATGTTCGTGTTTGGGAGGTGAGGGGATTGCGCAGGAGCGAACGAATTGTGCGATTGACACAGACTTTGTTGGAGCAGCCTTATCGTTTGCTTTCATTAACCGAGATGGCGGATCAATTGAGTTCGGCCAAATCATCCCTGTCTGAAGACTTGTCAATTATCCGGGACGTGTTGTCCAAGGAAGGCACTGGCATTCTGGAGACGCATGCAGGAGCTGCGGGGGGAGTCAGATATATTCCGAGAATTCCTGCCTGGCAAGTTCAGGATTTCGTGCAGGAAATGTGCCGGATATTGGCGGATCCCGAGCGGATTTTGCCGGGAGGATACCTTTACATTTCGGATATTCTCGGCCAGCCGGATGTATTGGACCGGGCCGGCAGGATTTTTGCCCACATATTTTCTGAAATGGAAGCGGATTATGTTTTGACTGTGGAAACAAAGGGAATCCCTTTGGCTGTTTCAACCGCCAGATATTTGCATCTCCCCACCGTGGTCGTCAGAAGAGACCACCGTGTAACGGAAGGTTCGGCTGTGTCCATCAATTACGTGTCAGGATCCCGGCGAATTCAGACCATGTCGCTCTCACGCCGCTCGCTTCCCGAACATTCAAGAGTACTGATTATCGATGACTTCATGAAAGCCGGTGGAACGGCCAAGGCGTTAATTGACATGATGAAAGAGTTTAAAACTGCCGTCGCGGGTATTGGAGTCTTTATGTCCACGTCCGAACCTGAAGACAAAATGTTGGAGGATTACGTCAGTTTGACTACTCTGGCCCATGTGGATGAAATATCCAGGGAAATCCAAGTGAGTAAGGGCAACTTTAAACTGTCTGATAAGGAGAGATAGAAATGAATAAGCAGATTGTATCCACCACGCAAGCGCCTGCGGCAATCGGACCCTATTCACAAGCGGTTCTGGCAGGCAACATGCTGTTTACTTCCGGTCAGATTCCTCTCACGCCAGAGGGCGAATTGGTGACGGGTGACATTCAGGCGCAAACCAGGCAAGTTTTTAAAAACCTGGATGCGGTATTGAAGGAAGCCGGCTTCACTTTTGCGGATGTTGTCAAAGCTACCGTGTTCATTGCTGACATGAACGATTTTGCCAAGATCAATGAAATCTATGCGGAGTATTTCAAGGAGAAACCACCTGCCCGCTCTACTGTACAGGTTGCGCGACTTCCCCGTGACGTGGGTGTCGAAATTGATTTGGTGGCCATTCGTTCCTAAGCTGACTCGACGGGCAAATATTATTATATAGAGTGCAATCCTGATTTTGGGTTGCACTCTTTGTCATTTAAAATCGATTTATGTCGGAAAAAATATTCTTCAAAAATTGATTTTCAAGGAAGGAGTATAGACAGAAATATCGAAATTTACGTGTACAGGGGGACATTACATCCAGAAAGGGGTTGCCAAAAGGGTGCAAATTACCGATGTACGTCTGAGAAAAGTCAACACCGAAGGAAGAATGAAAGCGATCGCTTCCATTACGCTTGATCATGAATTTGTGATTCATGATATTCGCATCATTGACGGGAACAACGGCTTATTCGTTGCCATGCCGAGCAAGCGAACTCCGGACGGAGAGTTCCGGGACATCGCGCATCCGATTTCTTCCGAAGCGCGCCAAAAGATCCAACTGGCCATTCTTAACGTGTATCACGAAACGGAAGACGTTCAAGAAGGAGCCTAAAGAGCTTGTAAAATCCAGAGTATCCCGCAGGAGATTGCCTTGCGGGATATTTTTTATTGGGGTACAATGATGGGTGGATTCGAAACGGAGAAGGACGGGGGACTTGCAACATGTCAATTAATGCCGTTGTCCTCGCGGCAGGACAAGGTACACGAATGAAATCCCGGCGTCACAAAGTTCTTCACCCGGTATGCGGCAAACCGATGATTCGCCACATTCTGGATGCGCTGCAGACAGCGGGGATTACAAGACCCATTGTTGTAATTGGAAGTCTGGGTGAACAGGTTCAGGCAGCCCTCGGGGATGACGTTGAGTTTGTATGGCAGAAAGAACAATTGGGAACCGGCCACGCTGTAATGCAGGTCGCTCCGCTGTTGGAAAGCGGGGCTGGAATTACTCTGGTGTGCACCGGAGATACTCCCCTTATTACGGCTGATACTTTCAAGAATCTGATTGAACTTCACCAACAGAAGGGTGCTGCTGTAACCGTTCTGTCAGGACTTCTTGACAATCCGTTTGGATACGGCAGGATCATCAGAGGGGATGACGGCTCGGTTCTGCGGATTGTGGAAGAGAAAGATGCATCCGCAGAAGAGAAAGCGGTCCGGGAGATCAATTCCGGGACTTACTGCTTCGACACGCCTTCGTTGCTGGAAGCCTTAAAACATCTTACGAATGACAATGCCCAAGGAGAGTACTACCTGACCGATTGCATTGATATCTTGCGCAGGCAAGGAAGAAAGGTTGCAGCTTATTGCGCAACTGATGCAGACGAAATAATGGGTGTCAATGACCGCATTCAATTGGCTGTTGTCGAGCAGCTTCTGAGAGAGAAGATCCGGCGTGATCATATGAGAAACGGAGTGACCCTATTGGATCCGTCATCCGTATATATTGATACGGATGTAAAAATTGGAGCCGACACTGTAATCTACCCCGGAACTTTTCTGACCGGTTTTACCGAAATCGGGAGCGGTTGCGAGATTGGCCCGAATACACAGATCCAAAACTGCACACTGGGGGATGGAAGCGTTGTCATTCAATCAGTGTTGATCGATTCGACCTTTGGTGCAGGAGTTAACATTGGGCCGTTCGCCTATGTGAGACCCGGTTCGAAAGTGTCGAACAATGTGAAAATCGGCGATTTCGTTGAAGTGAAGAATTCCACAATCGGTGAAGGCAGTAAGATTCCCCATCTTTCCTATGTGGGGGATGCCGACATCGGAAGCAACACCAATATCGGTTGTGGGACAATCACCGTAAATTATGACGGAATAACCAAACATAGAACGGTTGTGGGCAATAACAGTTTTATTGGCTGTAACACCAACCTGGTCGCTCCCGTAGCCGTCGGTGACAATTCTTATGTGGCGGCGGGTTCGACAATCACCGATCACGTACCGGATGGGGCTTTGGCCATTGCTCGGGAAAAACAAGTGACCAAAGAAGGATACAAGGAGAAATTAGAGGCTAAGCTGCGTGAGCGGCGCCCGGAAAAGTGAGGGGTTAAAGGTGTATCAAGACAGGAAACTGAAGGTATTCACTTGTAATGCAAATCCTGACCTGGCCAAAGAGATTGTGGAACATCTTGGCATAGATCTGGGAATTTCGCATGTAACCCGCTTCTCGGACGGAGAGGTTCGCATCAAGTTGGAAGAAAGCGTTCGCGGTTGCGATGTATTTGTCATCCAGCCAACTTCCGCTCCCGCCAATGAACATCTGATGGAATTGTTGATCATGGTGGATGCTTTAAAGCGGGCTTCCGCCGGCAGTATCAATGTAGTCATGCCTTATTACGGATATGCCCGCCAGGATCGGAAGGCCAGAGCGCGGGATCCGATAACGGCCAAGCTGGTCGCCAATCTGATTCAAACTGCAGGGGCCACCCGTATGGTAACGATGGACTTGCATGCAGGACAGATTCAGGGGTTCTTTGACATTCCCGTTGACCATTTGTATGCTGAGCCGATTTTGGCTGATTATTTTAAGAGCAAGAATCTTGAGGACGTTGTGATTGTATCGCCCGACATGGGGGGCGTGACACGTGCCCGCAGCATGGCAGAAAGGTTGGGTGCGCCGATTGCCATTATTGACAAACGCCGCCCCGAGCCCAATGTGGCGGAAGTTATGAATGTAATCGGGAATATCGATGGAAAGACGGCAATTATGATAGACGATATGATCGATACTGCAGGAACGATCACCCACGGAGCCAAAGCGCTGATTGAGTTGGGCGCACGCGAGGTTTATGCATGCTGCACCCATCCCGTATTCTCAGGTCCTGCGATTCAGCGATTGAATGATTCCGTCCTGAAAGAAGTGGTGGTCACCAATTCGATTGTACTTGGAGAAGACAAGCAATCCTCAAAGATTGTGGTAAGATCTGTAGCCAAGCTGATTGCGGATGCCATCCTGCGGATTCACAACGAAGAGTCCGTTTCTCTATTGTTTGAGTAAAGTGTTTCATTTCCCTCCAAAATGGGTATCTTTTAATAGATACATCATTTGCGATTGGAGGGAATTTTTTATGGTGAAAACTTTGATTCGAGGCGGTCTTCGAACCAGGCTTACCAAAGGCGAGCGAAACCGCATCCGCCGTGAAGGCAGCATACCGGCGGTCATTTACGGACGAACCGTAGCCTCGACCCCAATCTATATCGATTCGGAATCCTTCAAGCAAATCGCAGCCCAGAATGGATACGGGTTGGTTGAGATGAACATTGACGGCTTGGGCAGTTACCACGCAATGATTCACCATATTGACCGGGAGCCGATCAACAGACGTGTGCTGCACATTGACTTTCATGCCGTCTCGTTGGATGAGCCGGTTGATGTGGAAGTTCCTTTGTATCTGACAGGGCTGGAAGAGGTTGAAAAACAGGATGCGGTCATTCAACAGCAAATGCGTGAAGTTATGGTCCGCGCTCTGCCTGCGGAAGTGCCGGAATACATTCTGGTCCATGTTTCCGATATGAAAATTGGCGATAATCTATATGTGAGAGACTTGCCCGTTCCGGTCAATTGCGAGGTTAAATCGGACCCTGAAGATGTGGTTGTGGGCGTAATCGCCGCCAAAAATGCACCTCCTGAAACGGAAATCGAACCGAAGGAACCAGATCTTGTTCATGATACGGAAGGACAGGGTGTTGGGGCACATGAAATTCCAGGTGCCCATGAATAAAATCATTTAATACAGTCTGGACATTCAGTAAAATCCGCTTCCCAAGCGGATTTTTTTATTTTGGTCACCCAAAAATAAGGCTTTATACCCATAAAAAAATAAGCCAAAAGTTCTATGGAATTTAAGAAAACTAGTATTTTCGTACCTATTTATTAATAGATTAAGCAATGTATTTTAAGTGTAGGGGGTAAATCGACAGATTTCGTCAGTGTTTGCGGGAAGGAGGAGTAGAAAATGTCTCTGACTGTAATCGATCTTGCATCTTTAGACTTGAATTCTCTGGCTGTAAGAGCGAAAACCGATGAGTATGCCTTTCAGGAAACACTGAAACGAGTTGAACCCATGTGCCGCAGAATTGCTCATCGGTATGCTTCGTGGATGGCGGACCGGGATGAGATTTTCCAGTGGGCCCGTATTGAAGTGTGGAATGCGGTCAAATCCTTTGAAACCGGGAAGATGTCGTTTTTCTCTTATTGCAAGCTTACGGTGGAAAATCACATCAAGTCACGCCTTCGCAGGCTGTATGGTCAAGCCAATGTCCCAAATCGCACTGCCATGCGATTGGACGGCCTGTCGGTGAACGAGGACGGAATTGTGAGCGATACCTCCTACATTGAAGGGGTCGTTGACAAACCCGGCAAGTCCACCTTTCAGATTTTGCTGAGGAAAGATTCCTTGCAGAATATCCGAACCATCTTGAAAAATGAAAACCTGACACCGCTGGAGTATAATTGTCTGGTACTGTTCTATTTCGAGGAATGCAGCCACATGGAAATTCAACATATTCTGGAGTTGCCCAGCCGGAAGGCGGTTGACAATGCACTGACAAGAGTTCGCCGGAAACTTTCCAAGAACGAGCAACTTCATGAAATATTTGAAGTACTCAGTGCCCAGGCTGCAATATAACAAGCAAGTTTGTTTTCCCCGCCCTCCGAAGGGCGGGGTTTTCAAGTTCATTGCACGAATTCCTTGGGAACGCTACTCTAGAAAGAGACTATAGGTACATGGCAAGGAGGATTATCGTGCGAATTGTTATTGGTCTGGGCAATCCCGGCAGGGAATATGAAACAACAAGGCATAACGTAGGATTTATGGTGATTGACAAACTGTCTGATTCCCTTGGAATTGAGGTGCGCAAATCCAAATTTCAGGCACTTTACGGCGAAGGGATGCATAAGGGAGAAAAGGTTGTGCTCGTGAAGCCGATGACATACATGAACTTGAGCGGACATTCGGTCCGGCAGGTGTTGGATTGGTACAAACCGGAACCGGAGGAATGGGCGGTGGTCTATGATGATATGGACCTGCCTCTTGGCACGGTCCGGTTGCGAGTTAAAGGCAGTGCAGGGGGGCACAACGGAATCAAGTCGATCATTTCCACTCTTGGTTCGCAGGAGTTCTTGCGGGTGAGAATTGGCATTGATCGTCCGGATGTTGGAGTTTCTGTCGTCGATCACGTATTGTCCCCTTTTCGAAAGGAACAACGTCCGGCTTTGGAGGACGCAGTTCTCAAGTCGGCTTCCGCTCTTCGCACTTTCATTGAAGAAACATTCCAAGCAGCCATGAACAAGCATAATTAGGTATTGTTTCTCTCCTCCTCGTCCATACTATTTCAGAGGAACACCGAGGAGGAGTTTGTTTTGCAACTTGTATATGTATGCAGACACTGCCGCTCCTATTTGGGCCAGTTGGACTCTCACAAGACTGATACTGACAGGTTGGGTTTTCATGCCTTGACTGCCGAGGAGCAGGCCGATATAATATCCTATAATCTCAATGAGGATGTAATGTATGTGAAAACCATCTGCGATTATTGTCAAGAAGCTATCGAGGCTCACCCGGAATTGGTGCTGCTTCAGAATCCGCTTCAATGAAATACTGCCGACTGTGCAAGCCTAGGCCTTCCGGCCTTTAGGCTTTTTTGGCGTTTCGTCGTTTTGTTTTCTGAAAGTTTGGAGGGAGATATGCGTTGCATCCGTTAGTTGAATTAATCCGATCCGATGCGGATTTTGACTCGGTTCGCAAAGGGTTTGCGGGGGCATGCACCGAACAATGGCTGGCGGGCATCAGCGGCTCGGCACGTCATTTGTACGTTGCAGCTTTAAGGGAGTCTTTGCGTCAACCGATGTTGATAGTTACACACAACATGCAGCAAGCCCAATCGGTGTATGAAGATTTGACCGAATTGCTTCCCGATGAAGAGGTATTGATCTTTCAGGACCGGGAATTGTCCTATCTTGATATTCTAGCCTATTCTCCTGAGCAGGCTGCAGCCAGGCTGACTGTGCTGGAGGCCTTGGCGAAAGGGAAAGCACCGGTAGTCATAGCTCCCATCGGGGCCGTTCATCAGACGCTTCCTTCCATGGACAAGTTTGTTGGAGCTGCGGTGCACCTAAAGGTCGGAGATGAACAACCGCTGGAGGATTTGGCTAACCGGTTGGTTTATTTGGGGTATGAAAGGGTCGAAATGGTGGAATCCAAGGGGGAGTTTTCCGTTCGTGGGGGAATCCTTGACATCTTCCCTTTAACAATGGATTCAGGGGTACGGGTCGAATTTTTTGATATTGAGGTGGACTCCATCCGGTCGTTTGACCCCACTACCCAACGGTCCACCGAAAAAATGGAAAGCGTATCCCTTTGGCCCATTCGTGAAGTGTTGGCACATCCCGACCAGCTTCGGGAATTGGCTGATGTTTTGTTTGAACGACTGGCAAGTCACAAGCGAAAATTGACGGACGAGACCCTCAAAGAAAATTTGGATCGTCATATCGGGCACGAGATTGAGCAATTGAGGGAAGGCATAGTGTTTCCCGGACTTATTCGTTATACTCATCTGGTAGACCCCGAATCTGCGACATTGTTGGATTATATGCCTTCCGATACCATTCTTGTATTGGACGAACCTACGAGGCTCAGGGAAGCGATTCAGGTCCTTGAGAAGGAACATGCAGAATGGGAAACGTCAGCCCTTGAGCATGGAGAAATTCTGCCTGGAACCATCCCTTCTGTTGACCGGGACAGTCTTTTCTCATACAAGAGGTTTAGGCGCCTGTTTCTTTCGCTTTTTCCAAGGGGAATTCCGGGTATTACCCTGCAGCAGCTGGTTCATATATCGGCAAAATCCGGTCAAAACTTCCACGGACAAATGCCTGTGTTAAAGGGAGAACTGGAACGTTGGCGGAAATCAAATTTCCGGGTGATTTTCCTGGCGGCAAGTCCGGAACGGGCAGAGAGACTGCAGAGGGTGCTTGACGATTACGGCATGGAAGCAGATCGGGTAGCCAGACTTGAGGGTATCGGCAAACGGCCGGTCATTTTGCAGGCCAACCTTTCCAATGGCTTTGAGCTGGTTTCGGTCAAGTTGGCGGTTGTAACCGAGAATGAAGTTTTCGCCAATAAACGCAAGACGAAAAAGATGAGAAACCTGTCTGACGCTCAAAAGCTAAAAAGCTATCAGGATCTCAGGGTGGGCGATTATGTTGTGCACGTCAACCATGGGATCGGTCAGTACCTTGGCATAGAAACACTGGTGATTGAAGGAAATCACAAGGATTACCTTCATATCAAATACAAAGGGAAAGACAAGTTATATGTTCCTGTTGAACAAATCGACCTTATTCAAAAGTTTGTGGGGGCGGAAGAAAAGGAACCCAAGCTGTATTCCCTTGGCGGAACCGAGTGGGCTAGAGTTAAATCCAAAGTCCAGAATTCCGTCAAAGACATAGCGGAAGACCTGATTAAATTGTACGCAGCCAGACAAGCCACCCCGGGGCACGCCTTCAGTCCTGACAGTCATTGGCAAAGGGAATTTGAAGCGATGTTCCCTTATGAGGAAACTCCCGATCAGATACGCGCCATCAGGGAAATCAAGAAAGACATGGAGAAGGCAAACCCTATGGATCGGCTGTTGTGTGGTGACGTGGGGTACGGAAAAACTGAAGTGGCTATTCGGGCCGCATTCAAAGCTGTAATGGACGGGAAGCAGGTGGCTGTCCTGGTTCCCACCACCATCCTTGCCCAGCAGCACTATGAGACCTTCAAGGAGCGGTGTTCCGGATTTCCGGTAAACGTGGAAGTCGTGTCCCGTTTCCGCACACAGGCCCAAATGAAAGAAGTCATGAAAGGCTTGGCGGAAGGCAAGGTGGATATAGTAATTGGCACCCACCGTCTCTTGAACAAAAATGTGAAGTTTAAAGACCTTGGTCTGTTGGTGATCGACGAAGAACAGCGTTTTGGAGTCACCCACAAGGAAAGAATCAAACAACTGAAGAACAACATTGATTGTCTGACCCTTACCGCCACCCCCATCCCGCGGACGTTGCACATGTCCATGCTGGGAATACGCGATTTGTCGGTAATTGAAACCCCCCCCGAAAACCGTTTTCCGGTGCAAACATACGTTGTGGAATACAACGATGTGCTGGTTCGGGAAGCGATTGAGCGGGAGCTTGGGCGTGGCGGCCAAGTCTATTTCCTTTACAACAAAGTGAAGGACATCGACAACATGGCGGATCGAATCCGCATGCTGGTACCGGAAGCAAAAGTTTTGGTAGGCCACGGACAGATGGGAGAAGAGGAACTGGAGCGCGTGATGCTGGATTTTCTCGAAGGAGAGGCGGATGTTCTGGTTTCCACCACCATTATTGAGACCGGTCTGGATATTCCCAACGTCAACACTCTGATTGTTTATGATGCGGATCATATGGGACTGTCCCAGCTGTACCAGCTTCGCGGACGTGTTGGGCGATCCAATCGGATTGCATATGCTTATTTTACTTACCAGCGGGACAAAGTGTTGACTGAAGTGGCAGAGAAGAGGCTGCAGGCCATCAAGGAGTTCACCGAGCTTGGATCCGGCTTCAAGATTGCGATGCGGGATCTGTCCATTCGGGGTGCCGGCAATCTGCTGGGCGCCGAACAGCATGGGTTTATTGCCACTGTAGGGTTTGATCTCTATTCAGACATGCTGGCACAGGCCATTCAAGAACTGAAGGGTGAGAAAAAAGAGACACCACCCGACCCTCAGGTTGAACTATCTGTCGATGCGTACATTCCAAGCGAATATATCAGGGATACCATGCAAAAAATCGAGGTTTACAAGAAGTTTGTCGCGGCAAGAACCTTATCTGACATACAAGATCTGGAAGAGGAAATCGAAGACCGTTTCGGTGACCTGCCTCCAGCTGTCCGCAATTTGCTGGCTGTCACCCGGATTAAGGCGTATGCGATCCAATATGATTTTACTTCCATAGTTCAGGAAGGTTTTGATGTCATTATGAAACTGTCAGAAAGGCAGAATTCCCGGGTCCGGGGGGAGAAACTTTTTGCGCTGACCCAGCAGTTTCCGGACCGGTTGAAACTGACTGCAGGAAATTACATTACAATCACCTTGCGGGTTAAGGGGCTTAAAGAGCCCGAGATTTTGCAGACAATAGAAAAGTTTATGGTCGCCTACAAGGGAGTTTTGAAAAATCAGGAGGAATTGCAAAATGCCTAGAACAAGTTGGAAATTGCTGTTGGCGACCGTTGCCGTAAGCCTTGGTTTGGCTGGCTGCGGCAGCAAAGCAGCTGATACTTCGGGGGAGGTAGTCGCCACTTACAATGGAGGCAAAGTTAACCAAGGGGAATTTCAGAAGCAGATCAACATCCGCAAATTGTTTGATCCCGAGTTTAAAGAGGAACAGCAAAACAAGAAGGAGTTCCTTGAGGACTATGTCCTGTACGGGAAAGTAATGGTCGACAAAGCTAAAGAAGCAAACATCAAGGTGGAACAAAACCAGGTGGGACCCATCCTGAACCAATATAAGGGCATGATTACGCAGATTGCGTATGGTGGGGACAACAACAGGTTTCAGGAACAAATGAAAAAACTGAACCTGAAGGATGAAGATCTTAAATCCTGGGTAGAAGCATCCATTTATGCGGAAGAGTATCAAAAACAGAAGATGACGCCTCCGGATGACTTGCTTAAGAAGTTTTACGAGGACAATCGAGGAGCTTTTGCAAACGCCACCGTACATCATATTCTCACAAAAACCAGGGAAGAGGCGATGCAGGTCAAGGAACGGCTGGCCAACGGGGAGGATTTTGCCAAAGTGGCGAAAGAGGTTTCGATAGACCCGTCGGCCAAAGAGAACGGAGGAAAGATGGAAGGTCCTCTCAGCCGCTACGTGGACCCCTTCCGGGATGCTGCCATGAAATTGGAAATCAACAAGATTTCAGATCCCGTTCAAACGGAATTCGGGTATCACATTCTGAAAGTGGAAAAACGGGGAGAGCCGGAACCGTTTGATAAGGTAAAAGAGGAAGTATCACAGCTTTATTTTGCCAAAAACCAGCAAACCATCGAGAAAGATTGGAATGCTCATGTGGAAGAAATGAAGAAAAACGCTGACATCAAAATCACTCTGCCGACAGAATCCAAATAACCAGTGTGAGCCCAAAACCCAATCCCGCCAGGCCGCAAATTGCGGATCTGAAGGATTGGGTTTATTTGTTGCATATTCCCTCGTTTCTGGTAGATACTAATCGCACTTTCCCCCATTTTCTTCCGGCCTTTGCGAGAGGGAGAGTCCAGTAAATTCCAATGTAATAATTCGGACATTCGGACAAAATAATGGCAACAGAGCATAAGTGCAAGTGATGATCCTCATCTCGCATACAGTACTTACACAAATGAAAGAGAGGTCGAAACAGCATCCATGAAAGCTACTGGTATCGTCCGAAGAATTGATGATTTGGGCCGTGTCGTCATTCCGAAAGAGATTCGCCGCACGCTGAGAATTCGTGAAGGAGACCCTCTGGAAATATTCGTTGATCGAGACGGGGAAGTGATTCTGAAAAAATATTCGCCGATCGGTGAACTGGGTGATTTTGCAAAAGAATATGCGGACTCTTTATATGAAAGCCTAGGACATATTACACTCATTACCGATCGGGATGTCGTGATTGCGGTAGCGGGTACATCGAAGAAAGATTACATGGACAAGGCAATCGGAACGGATGTGGAGAAGGTTATGGAAGAACGGAAAACTTCAGTTGTATCCGCTCCAGCCGACATGTCCATTCTGAAAGAACGTACCGAACGTTTTTCCTCAAGGGTGATCGCGCCTATTATTGCGCAGGGAGACCCGATAGGCACCGTGGTCATCCTGTCCAAGGATGATGCCACAAAGATGGGCGAATTGGAAAGCAAACTGGCGGAAACCGCCGCCGGCTTTCTGGCCAAACAGATGGAACAATAATGGATCCAACCCCTCTTCCTTTTTAAAGAGCGCCCATGTGGTGCTCTATTTTTTTTGAGAACCCCGAGGAAACATACAAAAATACAAAGGGGCATAGAGTAGGGTAGGCAAGCCTGGCACGTCCAGCATGCGAATGTTTGCTATAATGGTCGTAATTGGGGGAGTGGGACGGAATGTCGGAACGGAATCTGTTCTTGCGTGGAGCGCTGGTGCTGGCTGTCGCTGGAATCCTGTCAAAGATCATGGGATCGGTCTACACCATTTTTTTGCAAAATATTATCGGAGACCGGGGAATGGGATTATTCCAGATGGCCTATCCTATTTACTCGACACTGTTGATTTTATCCACTGCGGGGTTCCCCGTGGCAGTGTCAAAATTTGTGGCCGAACACATTGCAATGGGAGACTATAGGGGAGCCAAGAAAGTGTTTCGGGCGGCAAGCGTCTTGCTGTTTTTTTCGGGAATCGCCTGTTTTCTTTTGCTCTGGTGGGGAGCCGATTGGTTTGCCCAAGTTGTGGGAGACCCGGACTCGGTCTTTGCCATTAAAGCCATCGCTCCGGCTTTATTGATTGTACCTGTAATGGCTTCCATCCGGGGATATTTTCAGGGGTGGCAGCAGATGGAGCCCACTGCCGTTTCCCAGGTAGCGGAGCAGTTTATCCGTGTGGGAACGATTATTTCCGTTTCGTGGATGCTTTTGCAATGGGGTTATGGGGAAGAGTGGGCGGCTGCCGGGGCCGCTTTCGGTGCGGTGACGGGAGCGTTCGTGTCACTGGCAATACTGGCCGGCTATGTCTGGAGAAAAAGACAGTTGTTTCGGCATGATGCTCGCATGCCAAATCGGGTCCCCGTCGAGCCAAACAAACAGATCGTCAGGAAGTTGTTTTATTATGCAATTCCCGTCTCTCTTGGCGCACTGGTTGTGCCTTTGATGAACAATGTGGATGTCATAACAGTAGGGAACTTGTTGAAGCAATCGGGCTATAGCCAGGAACGCGCAACCGAGTTGTTTGGGTTGTTGTCAGGCCGGGCATTCAAGTTGATGATGCTGCCGGCAACAATTGCAACGGCGATTGCGGCTGCACTGATGCCTGCCATCGCATCCGCTTTGGCT
Source organism: Effusibacillus lacus (assembly GCF_002335525.1). Classification (NCBI taxonomy): domain Bacteria; kingdom Bacillati; phylum Bacillota; class Bacilli; order Caryophanales; family Alicyclobacillaceae; genus Effusibacillus; species Effusibacillus lacus. The sequence continues at coordinate 31,519 of NZ_BDUF01000007.1, read as the reverse complement.
GTCAGAGATATACGGACTGCCTGCGACCGGATGGAATTGGCGATGCGAATGACAGTCCTGATAGCACTGCCGTCTTCCATCGGTCTGCTGTTGCTTGCAAGACCAATTGATATTATGCTGTTCAAGGATGATTCCGGAACCGCGACCATCATGGCCATCTCCTTTGCAACATTGTTTTCCTCGGTTCAATTGACAACTTCCGCCATATTGCAGGGGATGGGTTACGTTTATTTACCGGTGAGAAACTTGTTGGTCGGAGGCGGATGCAAATTCGGCTTCAATTTGTTGCTTGTACCGGTCTGGGGAATTGAAGGGGCCGCCATTTCCACTGTGCTTTCCTTCTTTGTTTCGGCACTGCTGAATATGTGGGACATCTATCGGCGCAGCGGTATAGTGTTTGATCTCCGCTTGTTGGTTTGGCGGCCCTTTGTGGCCTCTTTTCTGATGGGGATTGCCAGCTATGTTGTTTTAAGGGAGGGGTTGCCGGTTTTTTTGGAAAGCGAGTTGTCTGAACGGCTTGCCTTTGCGTGTTTTACCCTTACAGCCATAGGTGTGGCCGGTCTGGTATATGGATTGGCGCTGCTCGCTTCGGGCAGTTTAACTAAAGACGACATCCGTTCCGTGCCGCGAGTCGGGCCGCAATTGGCTCATTTTCTGGTACGGGTCGGACTCATTCGATAAGGGAGTGTTGTGGGTGTCTCGAATTCATGTCGTGGGATTGGGTCCCGGATCTTGGACAGGCCTTCCGATAGGCACGTATCAGATTTTGCAAGCGGGCAAAAAGATTTTCTTGCGTACAGAACGCCATCCGGTTGTGGAAGAATTGGTGAAAAAAGGGGTACGCTTTCATCCGCTGGACGAGCTGTACGAACGGGCTGAGGATTTTGAATCCCTGTATCAGCAGATCGTGGAGCTTCTTCTAAATGAAGCAAAGAAACATGGAGAAATTGTCTATGCGGTACCTGGGCATCCGGGAGTTGCCGAACGGTCTGTACAAATCGCTTTGCAGAAAGGTCCTGCGGCAGGAGTGGAAATCTTGCTGGGTCCGGGACACTCGTTTTTGGATGAACTGCTTTTGAAAATTGGGGTGGACCCCACTGACGGGCTATTGATTTTGGATGGCACCAGCTTGAAAGCACACAATCTGAATCCTTCCGTACATACCCTCATTGTGCAGGTTTACAATCAGGAAGTAGCCGGTGAAGTAAAGCTTACTTTAATGGATATCTATCCGGATGACTATCCGGTTACAGTCGCCCGTGCTGTGGGAGTCGCAGGCGTTGAACGGGTTGAACGGGTTCCCCTCTACGAATTGGACCATCTTGATTGGGTGGATCATTTAACAACCCTTCACTTGCCAAGCAGTACGGAAGATCGGGTAACACACCGCCAATTTTCAAAACTTGTGGAGATTGTTGAGATTCTGAGATCACCTGAGGGCTGTCCATGGGATCGGGAACAAACCCACGCTTCCATTCGAAAGAACGTGATTGAAGAGGCGTATGAGGTGGCAGAAGCGATTGATCTGGACGACCCTGATGCTTTGAGCGAAGAGTTGGGAGACTTGTTGCTGCAAGTGGTTCTGCATTCGCAGATTGCCTCGGAAGAAGGCGTGTTCACCATCTATGATGCAATCCAGTCAATTAATGACAAATTGATTCGCCGGCATCCACATGTGTTTGGTGACCGCAGCGCGGAGGATGCAGATGCTGCAATGGGTAATTGGGAGGAGATCAAACGCAGGGAAAAAGAGACCAAGGGAATCCCGCAGGAGGAATCGTTTCTTGACGCAGTCAAGAATAACATGCCTGCAATGGATGTTTCCTATAAATTGCAAAAAAAAGCTGCCGAAGTCGGGTTTGAATGGCCGGATGTGGAGGGTGTACTCAAAAAACTGAAAGAGGAAATTGAAGAACTCCGGGTAACTGAAGACAAAACGGAAGAATTGGGGGATGTATTATTCGTTCTGGTGAATTTGGCAAGATATCTAAAAGTCGATCCGGAAGAAGCTCTTTCCAGAACCAATGTCAAATTTCGTAGAAGATTTGCGTATATAGAGAAAAAACTGTCAGAACAAGGGAAATCCTTCTCCGATAGTTCCCTGGAAGAGATGGATGCCTGGTGGAATGAGTCGAAAAAACTCGAAAAAATTTAGGACTTTAGAAAAATTTCCCCAAAATATGCAGGATTTTCTGTCGAACCGCACGAATATGCAGGGTAGGTTTAATAAAACCAATAAAATCCTTGCCTGAAAGGAGATTCACGAATGAACAAGGTTGAACTCATTGCCAAAGTGGCAACCAAAGCTGGCCTCAAGAAGAAAGACGCTGAAGCTGCAGTGAACGCACTGCTTGAAGCTATCGGCCAGGCCCTCAAGAAGGGTGAGAAAGTCCAGTTGATCGGTTTCGGTACTTTCGAAACCCGTAAGCGTGCGGCTCGTAACGGCCGCAACCCGCAAACCGGCGCTGTAATCAAAATTCCCGCAACCAAGGTTCCTGCGTTCAAGCCGGGTGCCAAGTTGAAGGAAATGACCAAGAAATAAGATGCGATTAGACAAATTTCTCAAAGTTTCCCGCTTGATCAAGCGTAGAACTTTGGCGAAAGAAGTCTGCGAGCAGGGGCGAATCCAAATCAATGGTCGCCCCTCAAAAGCTTCATCAGGGGTGAAAGCGGGGGATCTCCTGACCATTACATTCGGCACAAAAGTTGTCGAAGTCAAAGTAAACGCCATTGCAGAACACGCTTCAAAAGATCAGGCAGCGGAATTGTATACGGTGGTCTCGGAAAAAAGAATACAGGGAGATCCAAGATGGGATGATGAGGATGACCCGAAATAGGTCATCCTTTCCTTCTGCCCAAGAAGTCATTTCTTGTCCCGAATGCGCATAAAGTGAGTAGCGAGACAAGCAAACCCGTGTTTGTTGCTCGCTATTTCCTTTTTGGGCGGAGGGATTCGGATGGATGAAAGATTACGCACCCATAAGCAGTTTGAGCGTCATGAGGTGACCCTCTTAAACCGGCAGGCCGTGCAGGTAACCGGTGTGATCAACGTGGAAAGTTTTGATGCACATGAATTTGTGCTCCAAACAGGATACGGTCTTTTGGTTATTCGCGGCGACAACCTTCACATTAAATCCTTGAATTTGGAAAACGGTCTGGTTCAGATTGAGGGAATGGTATTTGACCTTGGGTATTTTGATGACAAGATATCGCCCACGGAAAAAGCCAAAGGGTTTCTCGGGAAACTGTTCAAATGACATTACAGACACAATATATGACCCTAATGGTGATGGGCTTAAACGGCATGTTATTGGGTGCCGTCTATGACATGTATCGGGTTGTGCTTCGTCATTGGAAATTTTTGCGGTGGGCAAGCCCGGTCTTTGATCTCGCTTTTTGGGTGCTGGCGGTATTTCTTGTCTTTTGGAGCTTGATGTGGGCCAATAACGGAGAGCTTCGACTCTATGTTTTTGTATTAATGGGAATCGGACTGGCCGTATACCGGCTTCTCTTCCGAAAAATAGTGATCGGAAGCACAGTAGGAATCATTATGAGTATTGGCTTTCTATGCCTGTCCGTATATAAAGGATTCTTAATTTTTGTTGTCGGGCCTATCCAGCAATTGTGGCGAACTCTTATCATCATCCTGAGGGCTTTTGACCGACTGCTGCGCGTGTTGGAGAAAGTAATTCTTTGGCCGTTCCAACCGCTTGGGAAAATTCTGCAATGGCTTGGGAAACAGTTGTTCAGGTGGACAAAGAAGCTTAGTAACCCCCTGATCCGGCCTTTCCTTCCATATCTAAGTCCCTGGTGGAACAGGCTGATGCAAAAAACCGCTCCAGTACTGGACAATTTCAAATCACTTGCCGCAAGAGGAAAAGGAATTTGGTCGAGATTGACGAATTGGTTATTCAACGGGAATGAAGACAACCCCAAGTCCTAACTCAGGTGATTTGATGAGAAAATCCCGATATTCCAAGACCGGACAATCAAATATCGTCTATGTATCTCCGGCTCAAGGGCGCCCCGCTTCTCAAGCGGAATCTGGAAGGAAAAAGAAGTTCCGCTTTAGGACGCTCTTTCTGGTCGGCTTTTCCTTATGGGCGATCTACACTTTTGTTTTTGTGATAATGCCCAACCAGTCGCGACTGAAGAATGAACAGGAACAACTGAGCCGGCAATTGACGGAACTTCAACAACAGGAACAGCAGTTAATGACACAATACACAAACTTGCAGGACGATTCTTATATCGCCCGGCTTGCACGTAAATACTATAATATGATTAAGCAAGGCGAAATTATATTCAAACCCGGAGAATAGCCTTCTTGACACTTTTTCCGGCAGTCGCATATAATTTGAAATGGTAAATGGTTTTCAATTTTAAGGGGGAGCTTTTTTTTCATGTCGATCGAATTGGGCAGCAAACTTGAGGGCAAGGTTACGGGAATTACTCATTTTGGAGCGTTTGTGCTGCTACCCGGAGGTGTCACCGGCTTGGTGCACATTTCGGAGATCGCCGATTCTTATGTAAAAGATATAAACGAGCATCTTAAGGTCAATGATACAGTAACGGTCAAAGTGTTGAACGTCGATAAGGACGGAAAGATCGGATTGTCAATCCGCCAGGCGGTTGACAAACCGGTGGAACCTGTTGGGGCTCCACGCCAACGGGGAGACCGCTTTGAGTCTGGCGGAAGAAACTTTGAACGTGCTTCTCGTGACCGGGGACACCGCAAGCCCGAGAAGAGTTTTGAAGACAAGCTTTCCAAGTTTTTGAAGGAGAGCGAGGATCGACTGTTGGCTCTTAAGCGAAGCGAAAGCAAGCGTGGTGGGCGCGGCGGACGCAGAGGATAATTGGATTTTTGCAAGCTCAGGCATTCCGGAGACGGAATGCTATTTTACTGGGTGCATGTTTTGCTGAAAGGAAGAAACACTAGGATAGGGAAGCACTTTTCACCTTAATTGGAGGGCGGCCAGTAAAATGCACCCAATCGTGTGGTCATATATCGGAATTGCTGTTGCAGTTCTTGCTTTGTTGGCGTTTCCTGCTTGGTGGATGATTGCAAACTACAGAAGAAGAGACAAGGAGAAGGCAAAATGAAAGAGCTTCCCGTATCCGAAACGGGAAGCTCTTGTTTTGACTACGGATTCACAATCGGGTCCACAGTAAAGGAAATAATTCCGGACGCGAGAAACACTCCAAATGTGACGAACATCAATCCTGCCAGAAAGAACCGGCGTTCGCGAGCCAAGGACAGCATCGGAGGAAATGCCATGATCGCGAAGATCAGAAGAACAATACCAGTCAATACAGGGTGTGTATAAGTTGGCATACAAATTCACCTCAAATCCAATGTATCCACGAATGCACAGATTGATTCAATTATAGACTTGAATTGAAAGGCTGTCAAAGAAAAATCAATGACAATTCTGTGCAGCAAGGATTACATTGCATTTGCATTTTTTCTGTATTTGAAAAACACCCTGTTCAACATAATGACAGAATGCTTGTCGTGCTCGCGAAAGGCACGTTGCAGTTGGTTCCGAAGCCAACTGGGCATGTCTTTCCCCCCTCGCAACTGGGCTGGTGCTCTAGTATACGCACCAAACGGGGAAAATGTACCCACGTACCTTCAATTTGACGGATTTGCTAGTCGCAGTAGCCCTTACTTCGCAGTTTTTTGATATGCTCCTGCAAGACTTTATCGATATCTACCCCGTATTTTTCCTCGAGAACATACATCATGGTAATGCAAGTTTGTGCGGTATCGGCAAGTTCACTGGCAATTCTCTCCATGACGCCTTCGTTTACCTCGTTGGCTTCCCCTGACAGATTCCTGAACTTGCCAATGGCTTGTGCAAGCTCGCCTGCTTCTTCCAACAGTTTCAAAGCGGTGGATTCGAGAGTCGGACTCAACTTGTTCAACCGCGGCAGGGTGATTGTCTTCATATTCGAGGTCTTCACGGTTGTTCACCTCCAGACGGGCTTGTTCGCCAACCAATATCTTCCTCAAGTTTCCGCCAGTCTCCATCGCATGCGTCGTCAAACGCCACAACTTGCATGCCGGACCGTTCCAAGATTCTTATAGAGATGGGGCTTCGCCGGTAGTCGTTTTTATAAATCACTGCGGATATTCCGTAATCCACCAGTTCCTTGGCACAATCAGGGCATGGAAAATGAGTGACAAATGCGATCCCGTTACGAGCTTTGTCAGCCGCACGCCGCAATGCATTCCGTTCCGCATGCAGCGTAGCTTTGCAATGTCCATGCTCGTCAAAGTCACACCCCACATCTTCACAGTGCGGGTGGCCCGGCAACGAACCGTTGTAGCCCAGCCCGTGGATCACTCCGTCCCTTCCAACCACCACGCAGCCGACATGTACGCGGCAGGTGGAAGCACGAGAAAGCTCTTCCGCAATCTTCATGTAGATAGAATATTTGATTGGCCGCATTCCTGTTTGCCCCTTATCAGTTTGTTACTTTCTACGATACAGATTTTCACTGATCCTGTCGACAGTCCAAAAAAGGTTTCGACAGGTTCAGCCTTGTTTCAGCACCGGCGAAATGCCTGATTTTCAAGGGATCGAGTGGGGAACCGCCATATGCAGGGCCTTTTGCAACTTAAACAGGAATTAATTCTTGAGTAATGACGGCGGATTTGGCTGTTCTTTGTCGGAAAAAATGCTGTAAAATCAGCGGATTCCGACAAACTTTGTAAAAGAGCCCTGCTATAATGGCCCTACTTAAATCGGGAATCGGGGGAATCAGAATGTGGAAAAGGTTTTGGCAGTCGCAGCCGGCGGGAGTCCAAGCAGGTGATGGGGGAGTCCAAATCGCCCCGGGATTGCAAGAGAAGTTTACAAGGTGGACAAGCTTCAGAAAGACGTGGGAACATAAAACAGGCTTGAAATCATCGGTTGTACTGGTGATAATGGCATTCTTCCTTGGAAGGGCTGAAATCCTCGGGGAGATTTCGCCGTTTGCACTCGCGCTTTATGCTGTAATGCTTCATCTCCGTAAAGGAATGTCGGGCAAAATCATGATTGCGCTACTGATAGGGGCATTGACCATACACAACTTATCCCATGTAATGTCCCTTGCTGTAATGCTTCTGCTCTACTTGGGGCTTCACAAGCTCTTGTCCCGCAGAAAGGCATTTAACCTGAACATGGTGCCATTCATTGTGTTTCTAATGGATTCCGGAACCAGGATTGGAATTTCATTGGCACTGGACGACATGACCCGATATTCGTTGGTGATGGGACTTATTGAAGGGTTTCTGGCAATGGTCCTGACGTTGATCTTTATCCAGTCACTGCCAGTTTTCACCTTCAAACGCGGGGCAAAAGAACTCCGCAATGAGGAGATTTTCTGTTTAATCATCCTGATGGCCTCCGTTTTAACGGGACTAACGGGTATTCAATTGGGTTCCATGTCCTTTGAGAACATCTTCAGCCGTTATTTGATCATGCTGTTTGCTTTGATAGGCGGGGCTGGAGTAGGAGCGAGCGTTGGCGTTGTAACCGGCATAATCCTGGCAATGGCAAGCCTGGCAGCCGTATCTCAGGTGGGGATGCTGGCGTTTGCCGGATTATTGGGGGGATTGCTTAAGGATGCGAAAAAAGTTGGGACAGGCCTGGGGTTTCTGTTGGGAACGTCTATCCTGGCGGTGTATGTGGAAGAGCTTCCACAGGTTCTGACAGCTGCCCAGGAAACCATCTCCGCATTCCTGCTGCTGTTGTTCACCCCCAAATCTTTTATTGAGCAGGTATCCCGCTATGTTCCGGGAACCCATCAACACTACCTGTCCCAACAGGATTATGCCAGAAGGGTACGGGATCTAATGGCGGGGAGAATCAAGGAGATCTCCAGCGTATTCCAGGAGTTGTCCCGTACATTCTCTCAGCTTTCCGCCATTGGACGTCGCAGCCATGATGAAGCCCTGAACAAAATGATGAATGTTGTGGCAAAGCAAGTTTGTACCTCTTGTTTCAAGCGGGATCAATGTTGGGACAAAGAGTTTTACCAGACCTACCACGCGTTTCTTGAAACTGTTGAAGTTATTGAACGGGAGGGGGTGGTGGTCAAGGAGAACCTGCCTGAAAGCTTTGAACGAAAGTGCGTCCGAACAGACCAGGTTCTCCCTGTGCTGTACAATGTGTCCGATTCGATCAAGCGCGACATGGCCTGGCAGGGGAGGCTCCAGGAAAGCAGGGAACTGGTAGCCGCTCAGTTAAACGGGGTATCGGGCATCATGCAAGATCTGACGAGGGAATTGCAGAAAGAAAACCATGCTTCAGCCGACCATGAAGAGCTGATTGTGGCGTCTCTTGAGCAGTTGGGATTGTCCATACGTTCGGTTGATATCATTTCACTGGAAGAAGGAAAGGTGGAAATTGAAGTCACCCAGGCTTTGTCCTTCGACATGAGCGAGTGTGAAAAACTGATTGCTCCATTGTTGTCGGAAATTATCGGAGAGAATATTGTAGTGGAAAACAAGAGTGGAAACGGGGACGGGGGGCTGACCGCCCTTTTCCGGTCGGCCAAACTGTACCATGTGGAAACGGCAGTAACATCAGCTGCCAAAGATGGAAAGATCTTGAGCGGGGACTCCTATACAACACTGGATGTTGGAAACGGGAAATTCGCGGTTGCCGTGTCCGACGGGATGGGAAACGGAGAAAGAGCCATGCAGGAGTCAAGTGCTGCCATACGTTTGCTGCAGCAACTCCTGAAAGCGGGTTTTGAGGAACAGCTGGCCATAAGGACGGTGAATTCGGTCCTGTTGCTGCGCTCGAAGGATGAGATCTTTACGACCCTCGACTTGGCACTGATTGACCAGTTTACGGCCAAGACCGAATTTTTGAAGATCGGTTCCGTTCCTTCATTTATAAAAAGGGGGCGCAATGTTACCAGCATTAAGGGGGAGAATGTCCCCATCGGCATTCTGCAAGACATTGATATTCAATCGGTGGAAGCGGAATTGGAAGTGGGCGACCTTCTGATCCTGATGTCGGATGGAATCTACGATTCTCCAAAACATGTCAATGACAAGGAGGACTGGTTTAAGAAGAAGATTGAAAGAATGGACTCTGATGATCCGCAGGCGATAGCCGACATGCTGGTTGAACTTGCCGTTCGCCTGAATCACGGGAAGATCGGAGACGACATGACCGTTCTGGTTGCCAAGATTGAAAGGTACAAACCTGAATGGGCAACCATTAAAATTCCGGGTTTGAAGCGAATCAAACGCGGGAAACAAAATGGCGGAGCTCCTGTGCCTTTGCAGGGAGCAGTTGAAAAAACAACACTCTCCTAGTTTAAGAGTCTACCTCCCCGGACAAACTGGAAATAAAAGTTTTGGGGAGTGAGAAACATGTGGGAAAAGGTAACAATTAACCAGATATTGTTGGTAACAGACGGATGTTCAAATATTGGCGGTGATCCGGTCCAGGCTGCAGAGACTGCGCGTAAGGCTGGCATCACGGTAAATGTAATAGGAATCATTGACGCAGGGGCTCTTGGAACGGGTGGCGAACGGGAAGCAACGGAAATCGCATCCGCAGGCGGGGGGGTGTGCCGAATCGTGGAGGCAAAGCAATTGGCGCAGACGATGCAGATGATGACCCGGCATACCATGCAATTGACAATTCAGCAAGCGGTCAACAGGGAACTGAAGACGATGATTGGAAGGGAACTGGAGGATATTCATCCATTCAAGAGGGTTGAAATTGCTTCCATGATTGATCAAGCGGGGGAGAAAGCGAAACTTCGCCTGATCTTGCTCGTGGATGTCTCTGCCAGCATGAAGGACAAGTTGCCGCAGGTCAGAGAGGCCATCCGGGATCTGGAGATCGGTTTGGATGCAAGAATGGGGGAGCATCAAATTGCGGTAATGACCTACCCGGCACCGGGCAATCCTGCAAGAGTGCTGTCTCACTTCACTGAAAAACCGGGACTGGCGGCCATTGGCAGTGAATTGTCGGCATCCGGCGGGACACCTACGGGTCCCGCGTTGGAACAAGCCATCAGCCTGCTTCTGGGGGAAAAGGGGATGCAAGATGGCAGAGCGCGCAGCTATGTCGTGTAACATAACGGGTCGCTGGAACGGTCGATCCTATCGAATCATTCGGTCCCTGGGAATCGGGGCAAACGGTAAGGTTTATCTGGTGGGGGAGAATGACCGCCAATATGCCATTAAGATTTCTCGTGACGCTGCGGGAGTGGCGCTTGAGTACCGACTGCTGCGGCAACTTCAGGCACAACAGCAAAACGGTGTTGAAAACTCGGTCCAAGGCAGTCGCCTGGGCCCTTTTGTTTATGATCTTGACGATTTTCCCGGAGATGGCGGGAAGCCTGTTCATTTTTACACGATGGAGTATATCCCTGGGATTCCGATAACTTCCTACGTCCGGGAAAAAGGGAGATCGGAAATCGGACGGCTGTTTCAGCAATTACTGAATTATTTGCGGCAGCTCCATCGTTTGGGATACGCATTCGGGGACCTCAAAGCGGAAAATGTGCTGGTCAATCCGTTGAGCGGTGAGTTGAGGTTGGTCGATTTTGGGGGTGCCACACGGTTTGGAGAAGGAATCCGGCAATATACCGAATGGTATGACAGGGCCTATTGGAACGCGGGTTCACGACGGGCGGACATTCAATATGACCTGTTTGCCGCAGGCATGTTGATGCTTCGGTTGCTCTTGCCGGAAGCGCAAAGAATCGACGTTGGCAGGGGGGGGTTTAGAAAAATCAGGCGATTGCTCCAACAGAGTCCAGAGATGCAACCTTGGCAGGGTGTGCTTGAACGGGCTTGGCGGGGGAATTACCGGGATGCATCGGAGATGCTGCGGGCGGTCTCATTCGTGAAGTCTTCAGGATGGAAGACACACCAGGGGATTCCCGGCCGGGTACACAAACAGGTCAATAGAACCGAAGCAGACTGGGACTGGTCCCATTGGGTGGCCGTTGGGTCTGCCGTTCTATGCCTTGCCATGATACTGCGGGTATTTATGGTAAGATAGAAGCATGGACACGAATTTTCACCTACCAACAATTGTAAAGATCTGCTTGAAGGCGGGCGCCCTTATGCTGAAAAACGGTGCCGAAACCGCAAGGGTCGAAGAGACGATTGAGCGCATCGGCAGGTCTTGCGGCGCACATTCGGTATACAGTTTTGTCACACCGACTGGCATTTTTATCAGCGTGACGGCTGATGAAGGCCATCTTACGAGAATGTACCGGATCGGGGAGGGGCTGCAGACCGACCTTACAAAGGTGGCAAGGATCAATAGCGTATCCCGACAATTTGAGAGCGGGAAGATCACCGTGCAGCAGGTTTGGGAGCAACTGCTGGCCATTGAAAAGGCTGAACCCGAATACCCCAATTGGCTCAGACAAATTGCTGCGGCTCTTTCTGGGGGTGTATTTACCTTGTTGTTTCAAGGGGGGATGGGCGATTTTCTGCCGGGAGCTTTTTGTGCCGCCCTGTCCAATTATCTGATGGAAGTGTTTGATCGGCGAATGCCGCGGTTTCTTGCCGTCTTTTTTGCGGCACTGGCCGGAACTTCGCTTGCAATGCTTACCGTAAGCGCGGGAATAGGAAAGAATTTCTATCAGATCAGCCTGGGGGCCCTAATTCCGCTGGTGCCCGGTCTGGCCATCACCAACGCTGTCCGGGACCTAATGGCCAATGATCTGTTGTCAGGTGTCGCCCGTTCGGCAGAAGCCATGCTTACCGCTTTTGCCATTGCCGTCGCGGTCGCATTAGTGTTTGCCTTAAAGATCGGGGGCTTGTTGCAATGATTCAGCCAGTATTGGGGTTTATCGCCACGATTGCCTTTGCGATCATTTATAATGTTCCGAAACAGGCTCTGATTCCGGCAGGGATCATAGGCGCAGGGGCGCTGATGATCAGGCATTGGGCCGAGCAATTCGGTTTGAATCCGGTTGCGGGAGTATTCATGGGGGCTTTTTTTGTTTCCGTATCCAGCGAGGTTCTGGCGCGGATCCAGAAGCTTCCGGGAACCGTGTTTATTGTGTCCGGCATTCTGATGTTGGTTCCGGGGATGAGCGCACTTAACACCATGCGGGCATTTGTGCAAGCCGACTATGCCACGGGTATTGCCAATGCGACTCAAACTCTGTTGATGGCAGGGGGAGTGGCGGCCGGTCTTGTATTGGCAGGCGCCCTGGTTCGGATGGACAGGAGGAAACAGCGTGTTGCACAAGGTCAAACGGACGATTGAGGAACATGGTCTCTTTGCAAACGGGGAACGGATCGTAGTAGGCGTTTCGGGAGGAGCGGACTCGGTTGCATTGCTGAACATTCTGCATGAGTTGGCAAAGGAAACAGGATATGGGCTGCATGTTGCACATGTGGAGCATGGCCTGCGGGGAAGAGAGTCTTTGGCAGATGCCGAATTTGTTCAACAGTTATGCAACAAACTTGGATTGCCGTTTCATATCGATCGGCCGGATGTAAAATCGTTTGCCAGAGAACATGGGATGTCCACACAAGTGGCGGCCAGAGAACTAAGATACCGCTTTTTCCTGAAGATCGCCCATAAGGTGGATGCTCCGAAAATTGCCCTTGCCCATCATGCCGACGATCAGGCGGAAACGGTCTTAATGCGCATTCTGCGAGGCACGTCCATATCCGGTCTGGCCGGAATTTCCATTCTTAGGAAATTCGGTCATGTCGAAATTGCCAGGCCGCTTCTTTACGTTTGGAGAGAGGAAATTGAAAAGTTCTGCCAAACGGCCAATTTGGAATACCGAAACGATTCCTCGAATGCATTAACCGATTATTTTCGCAATAAGATACGATTACAACTGATTCCCATGCTCCAGTCGGAATATAACGAAAACGTGAAGCGGACATTGATCCAATTGGGTGAACTGGCCTCAGAAGAGGATCGCTATATGAAAGAGCAGGCTGCCTCTCTTCTGAAAACCCTGATTAAGGAAAGAACAGACGTTAGAATTGCCGTCAGCGCAGAGCATCTTGTTCGATCTCCACTTGCTTTACAACGCCGTGCAATTACACTAATATTATATTATCTGTGCGGACATACCAATGAGTGGGAAGCCAAGCATATCGAGCAGATACTTGCTTTGGCGCAACACCCGGTTCCCTCTGCCCGGATCCACTTGCCAAACGGGATTCAGGCCTGGAGGGAGTATCAATTGTTACATATTGGAACAGAAGACAGAACAGTGTTTCCCGGGGATTGGCAGCAAACGGAATTGATGATTCCCGAAATGCCGGCATATGCTCCTGCAAAGCCTTTTTTGTTTGAAATACCGGAATTGGCAATGCGGGGAAGCATGCAAGTAAAGGATGGAGCCATAACTCCCGCAAGCAGGTGGGAGGCCGCGTTTGACTACGAAGAAGTGTGCGGGCGGAAATTTATAATAAGAAAACGCCGCCACGGGGATGTCATCCGACCTTACGGCATGCAAGGCAGCAAAAAAATAAAAGAAATTCTGATGGAAGCCCGGATTCCCAAGGCTCTTCGTGATACCTGGCCGATTTGGGTCTTGGGAGATGAAATCGTTTGGGTAACGGGAATTCGCCGGGGGCAAGGGGCACTTGTCCAACCGCAAACCCGGAGGACCCTTCTCATTGTTGTGGAAAGCTCAGTTCAGAGGTGACTTGAATCATCCAGGAGGTACACCCGGAAATGCACAACGATATAAAACACATCTTGTTCACCGAAGAACAGATCCAAAACCGGATCGGTGAATTGGGAGCGCGAATTGCTCAGGATTATGCAGACAAGAACCCCTTGGTCATTTGTGTCCTGAAAGGGGCCGTTCTGTTTATGTCCGATCTGGTGAAACGAATAGAAGTTCCCCTGGAAATGGACTTTATGGCCATTTCCAGTTATGGAGTTTCGACCAAATCGTCTGGCGTGGTTCGTATTCTCAAAGACCTTGAAACCGGCGTTGAGGGCCGGCATGTGTTGATTGTGGAGGATATTGTGGATACGGGACTGACGCTCAGCTACTTGAGGGATTCCCTGCTAAGAAGGGATGCCGCTTCAGTTCGGATTGTCACCCTGTTTAACAAGCCGAGCGGCCGCAAAATTGAGATTACCCCTGATTATTCCGGCTTTGAAGTGCCGGACGAATTTATTGTCGGGTATGGTCTTGACTATGCGGAAAAATATCGGAACCTGCCCTATGTCGGCGTTCTGAAACCAGAAATTTACAGTTGATATGAGAAAGGTCGCTGCTGTGTTCCGGGTTGTGACCGGGAGGAGGTAAGAGATGAATAAGGTTTTCCGCAATCTCGGATTTTACTTGATGATTTTTCTCATCATTGTCGGGATTGTCAGTTTTGTAACGAACGGTACTCAGGAAACGGTTGAAAAGCCTTACAATTATGTATTGGAACAGATGAGAGCAGGCAATGTGAAAACCGTTGAAGTTACCCCTGACGGTTTGACCCTGCGCCTCAACGTTACCTTAAATGACAACAACAAGGTGACATCACGTGCCATCATAAGCGATGTGTTTGCGCAAGAGCTGCAAAACACCAAGGCGGATGTGAAAATCAACGAACCCCCCCGGGATTCGGTTTGGATCACGATCTTTACCGGCATCTTGCCGTTTATCATCATGTTCGTATTGTTCTTCTTCCTATTGAACCAGGCCCAGGGCGGCGGCTCCAAAGTGATGAACTTTGGTAAGAGCCGCGCGAAACTCTATACGGAAGAGAAGAAAAAAGTCACTTTTAATGATGTGGCGGGTGCGGATGAAGAGAAAAACGAACTGGTGGAAGTGGTGGAGTTCCTGAAAGACCCCCGGAAATTTGCCGCATTGGGTGCCCGTATTCCGAAAGGGGTCCTGTTGGTGGGACCTCCCGGTACCGGTAAAACCCTGCTTGCCAGAGCGGTTGCGGGAGAAGCCGGAGTTCCGTTCTTCTCCATTTCCGGTTCCGACTTTGTAGAAATGTTTGTCGGGGTGGGTGCATCCCGAGTACGTGACTTGTTTGAACAAGCGAAGAAAAATGCTCCCTGTATCATCTTTATCGATGAAATTGACGCTGTTGGACGCCACCGGGGAGCAGGTCTTGGCGGCGGACACGATGAGCGTGAACAGACATTAAACCAGTTATTGGTGGAAATGGACGGGTTCGGTGCAAACGAAGGAATTATTATCATTGCAGCCACCAACAGGCCTGATATCCTTGACCCGGCATTGCTTCGTCCAGGACGCTTTGACCGCCAGATTACCGTTGACCGCCCGGATGTAAAGGGACGGCAGGAGATTCTTAAAGTGCACGCGAGAAACAAACCTCTTGCAGAGAACGTGAACCTGGACGCCATCGCCAAGATGACTCCCGGCTTCACGGGAGCCGACCTGGAGAACCTGCTGAACGAAGCGGCCTTGCTTGCTGCAAGGCGCAACAAGAAAGACATTGAGATGCCCGAGATTGATGAAGCAATTGATCGTGTGATTGCGGGACCCGAGAAAAGGTCTCGCGTAGTATCGGAAAAAGAACGCCGTCTGGTAGCCTACCACGAATCCGGCCATGCGGTTGTGGGGTACTTCCTCGAAGGTGCGGACGAGGTGCATAAGGTTACCATTATCCCTCGCGGAATGGCTGGGGGATACACGGTAATGCTGCCAAAAGAAGACCGTTGGTTTGCCACAAAAGGAGAAATGCTTGACAAGGTCTGTGGACTGTTGGGCGGAAGGGTGGCAGAACAACTGGTACTTGGCGAAATTTCAACTGGAGCGCACAATGATCTTGAAAGGGCAACAGGAATAATCCGTCGAATGATCACTGAGTTTGGCATGAGTGAAAAACTGGGCCCGCTGCAGTTTGGCCATCGCCAGGGGCAAGTGTTTCTGGGGCGCGATATAGCATCGGAGCAAAACTACAGTGATGCCATTGCGTATGAAATCGACAAAGAAATGCGGGAAATGATTGATAAGTGCTACAAAAGGACCGAACAGGTTCTGACCGAACACCGGGATAAGCTTGAGTTGTTGGCACAAACCCTCCTGGAGAAGGAAACCTTGGATAAAGCCCAGATTGAAAAGCTTATGAAGGGTGAGAACCTGGCTGACACTCCGGACCCGGCTGCCAATGATCGGGAAAAACCGGAGAATCAAGGACCGCAGGAATAACTTAAGCCAGATCCAATAAAAGCACCCGGTCACCCGGGTGCTTTGTATCAGACAAAACGGGAGCCTGCTCCCCGGCGAGAGGTGCCAATATGAAACTTGATCTTCGAGTGATTGAACCTTACATTGTCCGGTCATTGGAAGAAGATATCGGTTTTGCGGACATCACCACTGACAGTATTGTACCGCCGGATCAACGGGCAAAAGGTGTTTTGTACATGCGGGAACCTGGCATTCTGGCGGGAATTCAGGTAGCCGAACAAGTGTTCAAAACGTTGGATTCGGGCTTAAACGTCGCCGCTCGGGCAAAAGATGGAGAGTCAGTCGCGGCGGGACAAGCCATTCTTGAAATATCCGGATCAGCCCGTTCCATCCTGACGGCAGAACGGGTTGCGCTGAATTTTGTGCAGCGATTGTCGGGCATTGCAACCCGGACTGCCAGATTTGTAGAATTGGTCCGTTACTACAATGCCAAGATTGTTGATACCCGGAAGACAACACCGGGCCTCCGCCTGTTGGAGAAATATGCGGTAACGGTTGGAGGCGGGAGAAACCACCGGTTTGGTTTGTATGATGCGGTCGTTATCAAAGAAAATCATATTCGGTTGGCTGGCGGAATCAAGCAGGCCATCATGACAGCCCGCCACCATATTCCCCACACAACAAAGGTGGAAGTGGAAGTTCACTCCCTGGAACAAATTGAAGAAGCTTTGGAAGTGAAAGCGGATATTATACTGCTCAGCAATATGGGCAATGAAATGCTGCGGGAGGCGGTGGACCTTGTTGCTGGCCGTGCCATTACCGAAGCGTCAGGCGACGTATCGGAAGAAACGGTCGTGGATATAGCAAAGACAGGTGTTGATTATATTGCGGTTGGGACCGTAACTTCTTCGGCCAGAAGTTTGGACATCTCATTGGAACTGGTTAATGAGGGATAACAAGTATTAGTGCACTTTCTTTAAAGCTGGCGGGCAGGGGGAATCTGGTTTGATCTTTGTAGTTGACGTGGGGAACACCAACATTGTGCTGGGAGTGTATGACGGGAAACATCTTGCGCACCACTGGCGGATTGCCACTGTCCGGGACCGGACGGAAGACGAGTTGGGAATTCTGATGAAAGCTTTGTTCCAGGACAAGGGTATCCTCTTTGAGGATATTGACGCGATTGTCATATCATCGGTGGTTCCTCCTCTGATGTTTGCGTTGGAACGGATGTGCGAAAAATACTTCGGCGTCAAGCCATTGGTCGTAGGGCCCGGAATCAAGACGGGCCTCAACATACATATGGAAAATCCTCGGGAAGTGGGAGCAGACCGGATTGTCAACGCAATCGGAGCACTTGAGGAATACGGCTCCCCGCTGATCGTTGTTGACTTTGGCACAGCCACAACCTTTTGTGTCTTGAATGAGAAGGGACAATATCTGGGGGGGCCGATTGCTCCCGGCATTGGAATTTCAACGGATGCACTGTTCCAGAGGGCAGCCAAACTCCCTCGGATCGAACTTGTCCGTCCGCCAACTGTTGTTGGCCGCAATACTGTAAGCAACATTCAGTCTGGAGTATATTACGGGTTTATTGGCCAGGTAGACGGAATCGTAAACCGGATCAAGCAAGAAATGGGCTTGCCCTTCAAGGTTATTGCAACAGGTGGCTTTGCCAAGCTGATAGCTGCCGACTCCTACACCATTGAAGCAGTCGATCCGTTCTTGACTCTAAAGGGACTACGCCTGATTTGGGAGAAGAACCAATAAGTTCGATAATCATTGTTGTCTACTTGCCCTTCTTGAGCAGTCTGGCTCGGGTTACCGCTTGATCACCGAATTTGTCCCTGATCAGATCGACCGCTTCCATCAGCTTGTGAGTCCTTTCCGGAGTCTCATCGAACAGGGTCACCTGTTGATGGCCTCTTTCCGGGACAAGTCCGCTGGCCGAGATGCCAATCAGCCGGATTCTGTCCGAGGAGTTCAACCCACATTTGGCCAGCAGGGCTTTTGCCGTGTGGTATAGAATGTCGTCTACCTGTGTAGGTTCCAACAAGGTATGGCTGCGCGTTATGGTTTTGAACGTCGGATACCGCAATTTGAGAGTTACCGTCTTGGCTTCCAGCTTGCGCTGTCTCAATTCACGGCCAACCGTTTCTGACTGGGCGAGAAGAGTGGTGTAGAGGAATTCCATGTCTCCCACATCCTCGGCAAATGTCACCTCCTGTCCAACGGATTTCCGTTCATGGTAAGGTTCCACCGGCCGGGGGTCTATGCCTTGAGCCAACAGATAAACATGGTCAGCCAAACTTCCAATGTAGCGCCGGATCTTGTTCAGATCAATACGGGATGCATCACCAATCGTTCTGATGCCCAGTCTTTCAAGTACTGGAACTGCCTTTTTGCCTACTCCCCACATTTTTGAGATGGGCATAGGGTGAATCCTTGTTGTTAGATCTTCAAATCCAATGATGGTAAACCCGTCTGGCTTGTCCATATCTGAAGCCAGCTTGGCCAGAAATTTGCAATAGGAAAGACCGACGGAAGCAGTCAGGCCGACTTCCGCTTTGATTTCCCTTTTGATTTGCACCGCAATTTCCGGGGCAGGACCAAACAGGGTCTCGCATCCAGTCAGATCGAGAAATGCCTCGTCCAGAGAAATCCCTTCCACCAGAGGCGTATAACGACGAAATATGTGAAAAATGTGGGAGGAAGCCTCCCGGTACTTACTCCCGTTTACAGGAAGGAAGATTCCATGGGGGCAGCGTCGTTTCGCTTCCGACATGGGCATGGCGGAATGAATCCCGTATCGGCGGGCTTCATAGGACGCAGTTGAGACAACGCCCCTGGAGTTGGCGGATCCTCCTACAATGACGGGTTTGCCCCGGAGGGAAGGGTTGTCCCGTTGCTCAACAGCAGCAAAAAACGCATCCATATCCACATGCAGAATCCTTCGATGTTCCAAATCATCATCCCTCCTTCTAAATCAAGTATAGCAAACTGGGGGAAGTGGTATCGGACAAAAAAAGTTCAAACATAATAATTGACAATGAGAATCTTTCTCAAATATAATAAAGGTGAGAATCGTACTCGTGTTTTACGACCTTCTAACAACCTTCCTTCCTTTGGCCCTTTGGGGTCTCTTTTTTTGCTTCCGAAAGAATACTTCTGTTAGCGGGAAGATCATGCTAACATAGACGAAGGGACGGTCCGGATTCGTTTGAGGAGGTAATATATGAGCGATTACATAGTACGGGCCACCGCCCTTGAAGGGAATATCCGGGCATTTGGTACGATAACCACCCACTTGGTGGAGGAGTTGAGGCATAGGCACCAGTCGTCTCCCGTCGCGACTGCTGCTGTTGGGCGGGCAGCCACAGTTGGGGCGATTATGGGTGTCATGTTAAAGGGAGAAGACCGTTTGACAATCCGCATCAAGGGAGGGGGTCCCATCGGTCAGATTGTAGTGGATGCAAATGCCAATGGGGAAGTTCGGGCTTATGCCACCAATCCTCATGTGGATCTGCCATTGAATTCAATCGGCAAATTGGATGTGGCAGGTGCAGTGGGTACAGACGGTTTCCTGCATGTAACCAAGGATCTGGGACTTAGAGAACCTTACAGCGGGTCGGTGGAACTGATATCGGGGGAGCTGGGAGAAGATTTTGCCTACTACTTTACCCAAAGCGAGCAAACACCGTCCGTTGTGGGAGTAGGAGTTTTGGTGGACAGGGATTATTCCGTCAAAGTTGCCGGGGGATTTATTCTGCAGGTACTCCCGGGAGTAAAAGATGAGGATATCACCTATATAGAAGAGAAATTGTCTCAGATTCCAGGGGTCACTACCCTGCTTACGGAAGGAACCACTCCGGAGGATATCCTGACAAGACTGATTCCTGGCGATGTCAAGATTCATGAGAGGATTCCTGTCAAATTTCGATGCACGTGCAACCGGGAACGTTTGGAGGAATTGCTGGTTTCATTGGGGAAAGACGAGCTGCAAAACATGCTCCATCAGGATCGTGGAGCAGAGGTGGTGTGCTCCTTCTGTAAGAACAAGTATTACTTTACGGAACAAGATTTGGAAACACTGATTGACCGAATGGAAAAAAAAGAGTAAAATATTAATTAAACCAAGTTGATTACTCGGATATTGATAAGGAGGCTTTTTAAATGAACGTGGCCAACTCCATTGCTGATTTGATTGGGCGCACCCCGATTGTGAAATTAAGAAGTGTAGCAGGTCCGGACGATGCGGAGATCTACCTGAAGCTTGAATCCTTCAATCCAGGCGGATCTGTCAAAGACCGGATTGCGCTTTCCATGATTGAAGAAGCGGAGAAAGAAGGGATTCTGAAACCGGGAGACACCATTCTCGAACCTACATCCGGCAATACGGGCATCGGTCTTGCCATGATGGCAGCCGCAAAAGGATACCGCGCTATTCTTGTAATGCCAGATACGATGTCCATGGAGCGCCGCAATCTGCTGCGGGCATACGGTGCCGAGTTGGTACTGACGCCCGGTGCACAGGGAATGAAAGGCGCAATTGCCAAGACAGAAGAAATCAAGGCGGAGAATCCCGGCTACTTCGTTCCCCAACAATTCAAGAACCCGGCAAATCCGAAGATCCACCGTGAGACCACTGCCAGAGAGATTCTGGAGGCGATGGACGGCAATGTGGATGCATTCGTTGCCGGTGTGGGTACCGGCGGAACCATCACCGGTGTCGGTGAAGTCTTGAAGAAAGAAATTGGACAACATGTGCACATTGTTGCGGTTGAACCCAGCGCTTCCCCGGTATTGTCGGGTGGTCAACCGGGTCCTCACAAGATACAGGGTATCGGTGCCGGCTTTGTTCCGGAAATTCTGCAACGGGATGTCATTGACGAAGTCATCACGGTAGACAATGAAGTCGCATTTGAATTTGCCCGGAAGGTGGCAAAGGAAGAAGGTATTCTGGTGGGTATCTCTTCCGGCGCAAACATCTATGCCGCACTGCAGGTGGCCAAGAAACTGGGGGCCGGCAAGAAGGTTGTAACTGTAGCTCCTTCAACAGGGGAACGTTACCTGTCCACCGCACTGTTCCAATTTGAGTGAAAACAAATATTTGAACAACCGGATCGCCCGTGGCTTTCACGGGTTTTTTTCTTTATTATAAGGGAGACAGATCAAGCAGATTCATTACTTTTGAAATGAGGAAGGAACATGTTGCAACCCGGACGGGAAGCAGTTGTAAAGCTGTTGGAAAAATATCAGGTCGTGCCTGTGTGGATGAAGCTGCACAATGAGGACTTGTCTCCATGGGACGCATATATACGAGTCCCGGCAGGGAGTCACCGTTTCCTGCTGGAGAGCGGGAAAGCCGGTCGTTATTCTTTTATTGGCGGTGAGCCAAAAGCTTTACTGAAGGTAAAGGACGGCATCTCACATACGGGGGAAAGTGTGCTTCCCCTGGATCTCCTGCGCAGGTGGCTGCAGGAACGACGCTCACCCCGGAACCATGAATTGAGTGAAACGGATCTCCCCCCGTTTTTGTGCGGGGCCGTTGGTTTTCTGTCCTATGATTTGGGCAGGACAATCGAGCGCTTGCCGGAAATGGCCGTGGATGATTTGTCAACGCCCGATCTCTATGTAATCGAGCCATCCTGGTTGCTTGTAAAGGATCATTTGACCCACGATTGGTACCTGGCCACATCTGTCTCTTCACTTAATCAACTGGGGGAGGCAGAGGGAAAACTTGCCGCCCTGCAAGGTATAATTACCGGTGACCTCCCGGCCAGCCCTGGCTGTGATCTGACTGACACTGCACAAACGGGTGTCACGGCCGGGCAATCATTTCAACAGAAGGAACAGGAATTCGTCAGGTCACTGTCAAAAGAACAATTTGAGACTGCGGTGGATAGAATCAAGGAATATATACGGGCCGGGGACGTGTTTCAGGTTAATCTTTCCCTGCGTGAGTCCCGTCCTTGTCAGGTGCCTCCGCAGCAGATTTATGAACAGCTTCGGTTGATCAATCCTTCTCCGTATATGGGGATTCTTGAATTTCCCGAACTGACTCTTGTAAGCTGCTCTCCCGAACTGCTGGTCCGACTGCGGGGGAATAGGGCGGAGACCCGTCCGATCGCAGGCACAAGAAAACGAAGCGGGGATCGGGAACAAGACCTGCAGATGGTAAAAAAACTGATTGAGAATGAGAAGGAACGGGCGGAGCACATCATGCTGGTGGATCTTGAGCGGAATGACCTGGGGCGGGTCTGCCAGTACGGAACCGTGAAAGTGGAGGAATTAATGACCATAGAGGAGTATTCCCATGTCATGCACATTGTATCTCACGTGAAGGGCCAGTTGCGTGACGGGGTGGATTCAATCGACCTGCTTGCTGCCGCCTTTCCCGGCGGAACCATAACGGGAGCGCCAAAGATTCGTACAATGGAAATCATTGAAGAACTGGAACCGGTTAGACGAGGTGTGTACACCGGCTCCTTTGGCTGGTGGTCATTCAATGGAGACATGGAAGTCAACATTGCCATCCGAACCATGGTCATTCAAGATGGAAAAGCGCATGTACAGGCAGGTGCCGGAGTGGTAATCGACTCCATCCCGGAACGGGAATATTTTGAATCGCTCAGGAAAGCAGAGGCCTTGTGGCAGGCGTTTGATCTGGCCCATCGGAAGACGGAGGTTCTGGCATGATCCTGATGATTGACAACTATGACTCGTTTACCTATAACCTCGCTCAATATCTTGGAGAGATCGGCGAGGAGCTGGACATAAGACGAAACGATTGTGTAACGATTGAGGAAATCCATGACCTTGCACCTGACCGGATCGTGATATCACCCGGCCCCTGCACTCCCAATGAGGCGGGGATATCCCTTGATGTGATCCGGTATTTTTCGGGAAATATTCCCATCCTTGGCGTGTGTCTGGGACATCAATCCATAGCACAGGCGTTTGGCGGGCGTGTGGTTCGTTCCGACAATCCGATGCATGGGAAAACCTCCCGGATCTTGCACGATGGTCAAACGATTTTTTACGGGATTCCAACCCCGTTTCGGGCCACAAGGTATCACTCTCTGGTGGTGGAAAGAGAGACACTGCCAACATGCCTGGAAATAACAGCGTGGACCGATTCTGGCGAAATCATGGGGATCCGCCACCGGAAATTTGCCGTGGAGGGGGTTCAGTTCCATCCGGAAGCGATTTTAACCGAATACGGCAAAAATTTGCTGCGAAACTTTGTCGAGGGGAAAGCGGTTCGAACATGATCACAGGGAAAGTATGGGTAAATGGCAAGATTGTTCCAATTGAGGAAGCTTGCATTTCTGTTTTGGATCACGGATTTCTGTATGGTCACGGCGTGTTTGAGACGATGCGCACCTATGCCGGCCGAACGTTTCTGTTTAGGGAACATCTTGAACGTATGCGTTCTTCTGCTGCATTGATTCGTATTGTTGTGCCTTTTACAGACCGGCAGCTGGAACAAGGTATTTCGGAACTGCTTATGGAAAATCGGCTGACAGAAGCTTATGTCCGGATAACGGTTTCTCGTGGTGCCGGACCGATGGGCATACGGGGAGAATTCGGGTCTCCAACGGTGCTGATTTTTGCCAAACCACTGCCGCTACTGCCCGAGGAAGTGTATCTGCTGGGTCGTGATCTTTGCATACTTCAGACACGGCGGAATTCCCCGGAAACAGGTACAAGGATCAAATCCCTCAACTACCTGAACTCCCTCTTGGGGGCTTGGGAGGCTGAAGAACGCGGATACGCGGAAGGCATTATGCTGGATGCCAAAGGGAATATTGCGGAAGGTACCGTATCAAATCTTTTTTTTGTGGAAGAGGACCATCTCGTTACGCCTTCTCCGGACACGGGCCTTCTTACGGGAGTAACCCGCAGCTATGTATTAACGATAGCGAAATCACTTGGTATCGAAACGGTGGAGGCAGCCTTCTCTACTGAGCGATTGAAGCGGTTTTCGGAAGGATTTACGACCAACTCCCTTTCGGGAATCGTTCCCATTCGATCTGTGGAAGGGCAGTTGTTCCCGGAGTGTCCGGGCCCCGTTACAAGTCTTTTCATGGAGAGGCACAAACTAGTTGTCAAAGAAGGAGCATTCGACCATGGAGTTTAACCCTTACGTCATACACATACATTCGGAACGCCACCTGCGGGAGGAGTTCCTGCGTATCGGGTCTACGGAAGCGGGTAATCGCATCATGGGCAAGAAAGGCCTGATGATTACCCTGCGAATTGACAACATTGGACTGAAAGCGGCCAATATTTTGAAGCAGGAAATGTTGGCGGTGGGCGGTGATGCGGCAGTCCACCGGGATGTGGCCGCACTGGCCATTGATCATTCGTCCATGGTGCTGACGGCAACCGCAAAACAGTATGAAATTTTGCTGCCAAAATTGAAGCTGCAGCCTTTTGGCCTGAAACGGCTGGCTTCCGAACTGGAGGAAGTGCTGGGGCGCCACGCTCAGAAATGGCAGCCGCGCGCCTTGCAATGCGGCTCCCATCAACTGCCGCTGGGCCAAAGGACTTTGATCATGGGGATTGTCAATGTTACACCGGATTCATTCTCTGATGGAGGACGCTATTACGATGTGGAGGCTGCTGTCCGGCATGCACATCAACTGGTGGAAGAAGGAGCCGATCTGTTGGATGTAGGCGGGGAATCCACCCGACCGGGCCACACGGCGGTCGAAGCGGAGGAAGAACTAAGGCGGGTAATACCTGTTATTGAACGACTGGTTAAAGAATTGCACGTGCCCATTTCCATTGACACCTACAAAGCTCGTGTAGCCAAAGCTGCCGTGGAAGCGGGAGCTCATATTGTCAATGATGTTTGGGGTTTTAAACGGGATCGGGATATGGCCCAAACTTGCGCAGATTTGGGTGTGCCGGTCATTCTCATGCACAACCGCCGGGAGCCGCTTGAATCGGATGTGATGAACGGAATCATTCGGGAAATCCGGGAATCAATCGATCTTGCCCTGGAGGCAGGAGTGAAAGACGAAAACATCATTCTGGATCCGGGTATCGGCTTTGGCAAAAGTTATGAGGATAACCTGTTGGTGCTCAGGCACCTTGCTGATTTTTGCGGATTGGGGTATCCGGTACTGCTGGGAACATCGAGAAAATCCGTCATTGGCAATACGCTGAATCTGCCCGTGAACGAGCGGGTTGAAGGGACGGCTGCCACAGTAGCTCTGGGCATCGCACAGGGTGTCGATATCGTGCGGGTCCATGACGTACTTCAGATGAAAAGGGTTGCCCTTATGGCGGATGCTTTGGTACGCTAAACGGGCAGTCGGTTTACGGCTAATTTGACAAGGTGATGATAATGGACAAGATCTATTTGCAAGGTATGGATTTTTACGCCTATCACGGGGTTTTTCCAGAAGAGGCAAGGCTTGGCCAGCGGTTTACGGTGGATCTGGAATTGGCTTGCAATCTGCGTCGGGCAGGGAAAACGGACAAGTTGGAAGACACGCTCAATTATGTGGCAGTTTATGATATCGTTAAACAAACCGCTCAAGAGGAAAGATACAACCTGATTGAAACCGTTGCGGAAACCATCGCATCCAGGTTGATGGAACAATTTGCCGAGATCCTTTCGGTCAAAGTCAGGGTAACCAAAGTAACCCCGCCCATTGAGGGAATCATGGCCGGGGCCGCAGTGGAAATAAAGCGTGAGCGGCAATAGAGGGGGAACTGACGTGCGGAATGGGATGCCCGGTTTGGGGAAACAGGAGGGATTTATTGCTTTGGGATCCAATCTGGGGGACCGGGAGCTATATCTTGCAGGCGCTATTCGATCCTTGGAGGAAAAAGGAATCCGGGTGTTGGAACAGTCCCCTGTGTATGAAACTAAGGCGGTCGGATATCTGGACCAGCCCGATTTTCTCAATATGGTGGTTCGGTTTGAATCTGAACTGCCGGTGCAAGAATTGCTGAATAAACTCCTGGCCATAGAAGCAAAGCACGGAAGAATCCGGAAAACAAAATGGGGTCCCCGGACACTTGATCTTGATCTTTTATTTTATGGTAAATTAATATTGGACGATCCGAAGTTGACAGTTCCGCATCCCCGTATTCAGGAAAGGGCTTTTGTTCTGATGCCGCTACAGGACCTGGCACCGGATCTTCTGCATCCCCTCTTGGGTCTGACCGTGAAAAAAATGGCGGAGCAAGTTCCCGGAAAGGAAGGTGTTCGACGATGGGAGAAACCCTTGGAAAGCGGCTTCGTGCCTACCGAAAACTGAAAAATCTGACCCAGCAGGAACTGGCCGATCTGCTTGGAATCTCTATCGCCATTGTTGGTGGTATCGAACGTGGAACCCGTGAACCCTCCAAAGATGTCCTGTTGAAAATCTCGCGGATACTTGGCGTAACAGAAAGTGAACTGCGGGGGGACAGCATATAAAATCTTCCGGGTTGTTCGCATCTGTTCAGTGTGTTATAATAATTTCAATCTGACACAGGCGGCAGCCTGTGTTTTCTTTTCGGCAACAAGTATAAGCGCATTTTTATGGAGGTGGGTGTCATGGCGTTCCGGATTGGAAATGTACAAATGGAGAACAATGTAGTGCTGGCTCCGATGGCGGGCGTCTGCAACCCGCCCTTTCGGAAGCTGGTCAAAGAAATGGGTGCAGGTTTGGTTTGCGCGGAAATGGTCTCCGACAAAGCAATTGTTCACGGAAATGAAAAGACCCGCTTGAAGCTTGATATACTGCCGGAAGAGCATCCGGTTTCCCTGCAATTGGTCGGATGTGATTCCGAGTCGATGGTTCGGGCTGCGGAGATGGTCATGCAGCAGGAACATACACCGGACATTCTTGATATCAATATGGGCTGTCCGGCCACCAAGATCCACAAAAACGGATCCGGTGCCGCACTGGCCCGGGATCCGGAAAACGCTGGCCGGATTATTGAAGCGGTGGTGAAAACCGTGAACCTGCCAGTAACTGTCAAATTCCGTAAAGGTTGGGACGATACTGCTATCAATGCGGTCGAAGTGGCCAAAGCTGCAGAACAGGCTGGGGCCCAAGCGGTTGCCGTCCACGGTCGGACTGCCAAGCAAATGTATACCGGGCATGCGGATTGGGAAATTATCCGGCGTGTAAAAGAGGCTGTCTCGATTCCGGTCATCGGCAACGGTGATGTGACAACTCCGCAGTTGGCGAAAGAGCTGCTCGAAAGCACCGGATGCGATGCAGTCATGATAGGCCGGGGTGCACATGGCAATCCATGGATTTTCCAACAGGTGGTACACTACCTGGAAACGGGTGAAGAACTGCCGCAGCCATCTGCTCAGGAACGGATTCAAGTCTGCTTGAGGCATATGGATTTGTTGGTGGAGCACAAAGGGGAAGTCATTGGCATTAAGGAAATGCGCAAGCACGCCGCTTGGTACATCAAGGGGCTGCACAATTCCGCCGAGATACGGACGGTGCTGAACACCCAAGATACCCGAGACGGAATGAGAAAAGTCTTGCTGGACTACCTTGAGTATTTGCAAAAGAAGGAAATGGTCTCGGTTTAAAACGTTGTTTGTGTTCTACTGGGTCGGCTTGCGACTATGCAGGTCGGCCTTTTTTGTATAGGATTCACAAAACAGAACATACTGATTGGAAAAATGCTATTGGGAG
The DNA here is from genome assembly GCF_002335525.1 of Effusibacillus lacus. Taxonomy (NCBI): domain Bacteria; kingdom Bacillati; phylum Bacillota; class Bacilli; order Caryophanales; family Alicyclobacillaceae; genus Effusibacillus; species Effusibacillus lacus. Next base: position 3,728 of record NZ_BDUF01000007.1, on the reverse strand, counting down.
TCGAAAGCAGATGAAGCGGGTAGTCAGTCTAAGTCTCGGGTCATCAAGCAGGAACCACCGGGTGCAAACGGTATTTCTGGATCAAGAGGTGGAAATTGAAAGAATCGGGACGGACGGGGACCGGAATAAGCTGATCCAATTGATTCGGGAAATGGACGGGTCGGTGGATGCTTTTGGGATGGGCGGGATCGACCGTTATATATATGTGAACAAGAACCGGTTCACTTTCCGCGAAGCAGAGACGATTGCCCGGGCGGCCACCAAGACTCCGATACTGGATGGGAGCGGTTTGAAGAATACTTTGGAGCGGTATGTGATCGAACAGTTGGCCGACCATCCCCAAGTCCAACTGCGGGGAAAGAAAGTGTTGCTAGTAAGTGGAGTCGACCGCTTTGGCATGGCGGAAGCCTTAATCCAGCATGAATGTCAGGTGGTGTTTGGAGACTTGATGTTCGGATTGGGGATTCCGATACCAGTCCGTTCACTGGTATCCCTCGAACGGATAGCAAAAGTCCTTGCTCCAATAATTACGAAGTTGCCCATCCGATATTTGTATCCGACAGGCGAGAAACAAGAACAGGTGAAACCCGGGTTCCGGCAGTATTATGAGGAAGCGGACGTGATTGCAGGAGATTTCCATTTTATCAGGCGGTACATGCCTGACGAACTGGGGGGCAAAATTATCTTGACCAACACTGTCACGGCATCTGACAAGTTGTTGCTGAAAGAGCGCGGAGCGCATCTGCTGGTCACCACGACCCCGCACCTTGAGGGCAGAAGTTTTGGCACCAACGTAATGGAGGCGCTTCTTGTTGCTTTGGCGGACAAGCCAACCTTTTTGCTTGCGGAAAAAGATTATCGAAAACTGATAGAACGGATGGGGTTGCAACCCTATATGGAATGGCTGCAACAATTTTGAACGTTCCGGTGTAAGCGTTGACAACCGACACATTCTGCCATTATAATGAAGCATCGAAAAATGAACAAAAGCACTGTCATCCATATGACAGTGCTTTCTGCCTATCTTACGGGTTCCCGGGCAGAGACTAAGGAGTAAGGAGCGGCTTGGTGTGTCTGAAAAAGAAGTGTTGCTTACGCAAACCGGACTTAAAAAACTGGAAGAGGAACTGGAGTATCTTCGGGCGGTAAAAAGAAAAGAGGTTGCGGAGAGAATCAAGACGGCCATCAGTTTCGGGGATATATCGGAGAACTCGGAATATGACGACGCAAAAAACGAGCAGGCCTTTGTCGAAGGACGCATCATTACGCTGGAGAAAATGCTTCGCAACGCCCGAATCATCAACGACTCCGAAGTAAATACCAGTGTTGTGGGAATTGGCTCAACAGTGCTGTTGAAAGATATCGAAATGGGAGACGTTGTGGAATATACAATTGTCGGTTCGGCGGAAGCGGATCCTTTTGAGAACAAGATTTCCAATGAATCGCCCGTTGGTCTGGCACTGCTTGGCAAGACCGTAGGGGAAAAGATCGATGTTCATGTTCCCGCCGGGGTTATTCCCTATGAAATACTTGAAATCAAAAAAGTGTGATTTCGATTCAAGCAGGTAAGGGGTAGTGTAAATGTCAGAACAAGAACTCATGGAACTCAGCGAAGTGCAGCGAGTTCGCAGGCATAAGCTGGAAGAACTTTATAAACTCGGAGTAGATCCTTTCGGCAAAAAATTTGATCGGACTCATACAGCTGAAGAAATATTGGCGTTTGCCAAAGATTTAACCAAAGAACAATTGGAAGAAACAACGATTGAAGTAGTGGTGGCCGGACGGATTATGCTTCTTCGTTCCCAGGGAAAGGCTGCGTTTGCCCATATTCAGGATCAGACTGGCTGGGTCCAAATTTATGTGAGGCAGGACACCGTCGGGGAAGAAGTGTACAGGATTTTTCAACTGCTGGAACTTGGAGATATCATTGGCGTGAAAGGCACGGTCTTCAAAACCAAGATGGGTGAGACAACTGTCAAAGTCACTGAACTGACCGTTCTGACCAAAGCTTTGAACCCGTTGCCGGAAAAGTTCCATGGTCTGACAGATATTGAAATGAGGTATCGCCAACGGTACGTGGATCTGATTGTAAATCCGGAAGTGCGGGAAACTTTCGTAGCCCGGTCCAAGATCATTCAATCCATGCGTCGGTATTTGGACGGAGCGGGTTTTCTTGAAGTGGAAACCCCGACGATGCATGCCATTGCGGGAGGTGCTGCCGCCCGACCGTTTATTACGCACCACAACGCATTAGACATGCAATTGTACATGAGGATTGCGATTGAGCTTCACTTGAAGAGACTGATCGTTGGCGGTCTGGAAAAAGTTTATGAGATTGGCCGGGTTTACCGTAACGAAGGGATTTCAACCCGGCACAATCCGGAATTTACAATGATGGAATTGTACTGGGCCTATGCGGATTATCATGACATAATGGATTTGACGGAGAACTGCATTGCCCATATTGCGCAAGAAGTCCTGGGGACTACCAAAATCTCCTATCAGGGACAGGATGTGGACCTGACTCCCAAATGGCGCAGGGCCTCGATGGTGGATTTGGTTAAGGAAGCTGCGGGGGTCGATTTTTCACAACACTTGAATTTGGATGAGGCTCGAACCTTGGCTGAAAAACACGGAGTTAAGGTGGAAAAGCACCATAAGGTTGGGCATATTCTCAATGAATTCTTTGAGAAGTTTGTTGAGGACAAGCTGATTCAGCCGACCTTCGTATATGGCCATCCTGTCGAAATTTCGCCATTGGCCAAGCAGAACCCTGAAGATCCGCGATTTACCGACAGATTTGAGCTGTTTATCGTGGGCCGGGAACATGCAAATGCATTTACCGAACTCAATGATCCGATTGACCAGCGGCAGCGGTTTGAGAAGCAGCTTGAAGAAAAACATGCGGGCAATGACGAAGCGCATGAAATGGATGAAGACTTTATCAATTCGTTGATGTACGGGATGCCGCCAACCGGCGGTCTTGGGATCGGGATTGACCGTTTGGTGATGTTGTTGACGGATCAACCATCGATTCGGGACGTCTTGTTATTCCCATTGATGAGGGAACGGTAGGTCTTTGGCGCACTGCTTCAAGGCGCTGTTTCAAATGATAATGAAGAGGGATCATCCTGTGGGTTGGTCTCTTTTTTTTGATATATTTCCGAAAATGCCCGAACCTCCGAGAATTGCCGAGGATCATCGACTTCCCCTCAGAAATTGTCACCTTTTGTTGTGGTTTGTTGAAAGAATTAGATTGAGACAGGCGTCATAGCATGATAATATAGCACTTGTCGCGCCGACGGTTTGATAACGTGGTGCGCCAAGAAGTAAAATCACCTAAAAAAAGATAGCATTACCAGTTGAAATTCTGGTTCGGGTGTGATATGATAGCTTTTGTCGCGACGGACAGGATGTCCTAGTGTCGATGATGCCACAGGACGTGGCGCTTTTCATCGGCCCGCGAGATGTTCGTTCTTTGCATCCACAGGGCATTTAGTTCAACTTAGCGACTGGTCGCTTAGTTGCAACTTATACTCTGGAGTGCAAGTAACGCTAAGGCATTAAGGCAAGGATGTTCGACTAAAACCTCGGCGTCCATGCCGAAACGTCGAACGACCCACATCCTGCGGGTCAAGTCGTTCTTTGAAAACTGAATCGTGTAGGGAGCCACGATTGATTCTTTGAATACGATGCGGCTGCCCCGCCCCTAAAGGCGAGGCGAAAGC